>DASSMN010000444.1:0-18044 GCA_035688885.1 Gemmatimonadales bacterium | reverse complement strand
CAGGCGGCTCGACCTCACCCCCAAGGAATTCCAGCTCCTCGAGTACTTCCTGCTGCACCCCGAAGAGGTCGTCCGCCGCACCACGCTCCTGGAGAAAGTATGGGACATGCACTTCGATCCCGAGAGCAACGTGGTGGACGTCCACGTGGGCAATCTCCGGCGGAAGCTGATGCAGGCGGCGGGCGAGGCGTTGCTGGGAACGGTCCGGGGCGTAGGCTTCACGCTGCGCCGGGGAGCCGAGTCCACCGAGGTCCTTCCCGGAGCCTGATCTTCCCCGCGGCCGCGCTGCTCTTCATCGTCGCGGGGCTGCTGCTTCTCGGTCCGATGCCGCAGGCGAGCCGCCTGGTGTGGACCGGCGGTCTCGTGCTGACCGGGGCGCCAGTCGTCTGGCGCACACTGCGCGGGATCGCGTCGGGCCGGTTCGCCGCCGACCTGGTGGCGATGCTCGCGATCGTCGCCGCCCTCCCGCTGGGCCAGCCACTCGCCGGACTGATCGTCGTGCTCATGCAGACCGGAGGCGAGGCACTCGAGCGGTATGCCGAGGGTCGCGCGTCCCAGGCGGTGCGTGCGCTGGAAGCGGCCGCTCCCCGGACCGCTCATCGGGTTCGCCCCAGCGAGGTCGAGGAGATCCCGGCCGATACCGTCGCGGTAGGAGATGAGCTCCTGATCCGGCCCGGCGATATGGTGCCGTGCGATGGAATCGTGGTCGCTGGCCGCTCGCACGTGGACGTCTCGCGACTGACCGGGGAGCCCCTGCCGGTGTCGGCCGCCCCGGGGGTGACGCTCCGGAGCGGCAGCCTCAACCTCGAGAGCCCGCTCACGTTGCGCGCGACCGCGCTCGCCAGGGAGAGCCAGTACGCCAGGATCGTCGAGCTAGTGCGATCGGCGCAGGCCAGCAAGTCGCCGATTCAACGCCTCGCCGATCGCTACGCGGTCTGGTTCACCCCTCTCACCCTGGTGGTGTGCGCCCTGGCGTGGCTCGGGTCCGGCGATCCCGTCCGGGTCCTCGCCGTGCTCGTGGTGGCGACCCCGTGCCCGCTCATTCTCGCCACCCCGGTCGCCATCATCGGCGGGATCAACCAGGCAGCCCGACGGGGCATCGTGTTCCGCCACGGCACGGCGCTGGAGCAGCTTGGCGGCGTGCGGACGGCGATCTTCGACAAGACCGGTACCCTCACGATCGGGCGGCCGGAGGTCGCCCGGGTGCTGGTGTCGGGGACGCTGGACGAAGCCGAGCTCCTCCGCCTGGTGGCCGCGGTCGAGCACGGCTCGGGGCACCTGCTGGGCCGCATGGTGGTTCAGGCTGCGGCGGCGCGCGGCATCCGGACGCCGGAGGCGCGGGACGTCGTCGAGGCGCCGGGACAGGGGATCACCGGGGTCGTCGAAGGCCGCCGGGTGACGGTCGGGGCCTGGAGCTACGTGGTGGCCCGCGAGCCGCAAGCCGAACCGGAGCTGCGCGCCCTCCTCGCCGGCGAGCCCGCGACCGCGCTGCGAGCCGTGGTGGCCGTGGAAGGCGAGGGCGTGGGCGCGGTGGAATACGCCGACCGGGTGCGCGCCGGTCTCCCCGAGCTGCTCCACCGGCTCAGCGGGCTCGGCATCCGCCGCACCGTGCTGCTGTCGGGCGACAGCCAGGCCAACGCCACCGCGGTCGCCGCCGAGGTCGGGATCGACGAGGCCCACGGCGACCTGCTTCCTGAGGCCAAGGTCGCGGTGGTCCACCGTCTGGTGAAGTCGGGCGAGCCGGTGGTCATGACCGGCGACGGTACCAACGACGCGCCGGCGCTCAGCACTGCCACGGTCGGGGTCGCCCTGGCCAGCGGCGGCGGCGGGATCACCGCCGAGGCTGCCGACGCGGTCATCCTGGCGGACGACCCCGGCCGCCTGGCCGATGCGATCGCTATCAGTCAGCGCACCCTGCGCCTCGCGCGGCAAAGCATCTGGGCAGGGCTGGGGCTGAGCGGCGCCGCCATGATCGTGGCCGGCCTCGGTCATATCCCCCCCACCGTCGGCGCGCTGCTGCAGGAGGCGATCGACGTGGCGGTGATCCTGAACGCCCTCCGGGCCGCGGGCACCGGACCTCGGGGCAGCTCTCAGACGTCCTTCAGCACCGGTTCATAGGCGTTCGCGGAGATTTTCATTGTCGGCGCCACGAGGGGACTGCCTGAGCGAAGGCGAGCCTCAGCCGGTGCGAGATGTCGTGGACGAGGCCATCTAGGAGGCCATGCGGCAGCGCGCCGGGGTGGTGATGATCCCCCGCGAAGAGGGGATAGCGCCGCTGGACGGTCTGGCCACTACGCTCCGGTTTCGCTGAGCGGCTCGAGTCGCGCAGACTTTCTTACCGCTCGCGCCGGAGCTCCCAGCTCCCGATGCGGAGGGAGGTCCCGTCGGCGGGGCGGGCGAAATACGCACCCTCGATCCGGTTCTTCCACGCCGATCCCTCGAACCAGATGTCCATGACGCATCCGGCCTCGGGGTCGTGGTAGGGCGCGAGCCAGCCGCCGACGCTGCCGGCCTCGACGCCCAGCCAGGTCAGGCGGAGAAGGAGCTCTTCGCTCCCTTCGCCGGAGGACGTGGCCTGGCTCAACGCATCGCCGCAGGTGGGCGCGGGTGCCGCACCGGGAAGGACAACCCGGGCGTAGGCGGTGTCCCGGCCGGGGGCAAGGCTGAAGCGGATGGTCCCGGTGCGACCGGTGCGCTCGTTGCGGAACTCGCCGCTCCAGCTCCCTTCCAGCACCCGCCGATCGGTCGCGCGCCCCTCGACACGGATCGGCGTGGCGGTTTCGGGATCGGGTTGACGGCTGCACCCCACCAAGGCCAAGGCCGCGAGGACGACGAGGGGCCCGACGCGCCAAAGCCTGGGTGCCATCACGCCGGCTCCTTCCAGTAGGTCGTCGGCCGGTCCAAGCGGCCCAGCTCGGCAAGCAACGGTCCAATCCGCTCCACCGGCAGCACCAGATCCACCGCGCCGCTCGCGATCGCTGCCCGAGGCATGTCGAAGTGCTCGGCCGTGGCCTCGTCCTGAACCACCACGGTACCCCCGGCGGCCTTGATGGCCTGGACCCCGTCCGTCCCGTCGCTGCCGCTACCGGAGAGCACGACCCCAATCACCGGACCGAGCACTGCCGCTGCGGTAGTGAACAGCGGATTGGCCGAGGACAGGAGAGACTTGATCCGGCGTCCGTCCTTGAGCCCGAAGGTGCGATCGGGGTTGACAACGACGTGGAGATCGGGCCGGGCGACGTAGACCGCCCCAGGGGTGATCCGCTCACCGGCGGACGCACCCCGGACCGGCAGTGCGCACCAGCGGGCGAGCAGGTCCGGCAGCAAGTCACGCGGTCGAGCGCTCCGATGCTGCACCACGACCACCGGGAGCGGGTAGTCCGCCGGCAGCGCGGACAGGATTTCGCGGAGCGCGCTGATCGCGCCGGCGGAGCCGGCCATGACCACCAGGCCGTAGGAACTGGGCCGATTCATGGTACCCAACCTGCCATGCGGGGCGGGAAGGAATGATGAAGCAGCCGGGAGGTTTCCATCATGCATGTGCACGAGCACGCCGGTGATCCCGTACGGACCCGCACACTTGGCCGCGACACCGAAGGGATCCTGGACACAGGCACCATTGCCTAAGAGATCCGGTCATGGCAGCGTAGATGCTCCCCTAAGCATTCCGAGACCGCGCCTCCACCGTAGGCGAATTCCTATGTGCCTGCTCTTGCTGCTCCACCCCAACTCGGATCCCCAGCCCATCCTGGGGGCGCTGTCGGATCTGCCCGGGGTAGAGATCACGACGTTGGTGGCACACTCCCTCTTTGCGGTCGCCCAGATCCGGGCGGACCGACCGGATGTGATCGTCGCCGACGCCGAGTGCTACGACTCCGACCGGGAGGAGCCATTCTCGTGGCTCCGCTCGCCCTCGGAGGCGCCCCAAACCGTGCTACTCCAGCAGACACGCCGCAGTGGCCCGGTCGAGGGCGGCGGCCATCACCACTACTTCGACATGCCTCGTGACCGCGAGGCCTTCGTCGACCTGATCCGGGGGCTGGCCACCCAGCCGGCCCCGCCGAGCTGAGGCTACAGCTCGAACCGCCCGAAGACCCGGCGCTTGAGCAGGTCGGCCGACGCCAGGTAGGCCGCGAGCACCCCCGCCACCATCACCGCAATCCCGGCCGGCACCGGGGTGAAGTCGAACCAGGCACGGCCGGCCGCCGTTCTCACGATCGCGATCGCCGCCGCGCCCGCCGCCACCGAGCTCCACAGCAGCAAGGCACCGGGCCGGCTCCGCAGCAGGCTCTGCCGGCTCCGGAGGGCGAAGGTCACCAGCAGCTCCGACAGCACCGACTCCAGGAACCAGGCGGTGCGGAACACCGCCGCAGGAATCCTCGTCTGCGCCAGCAGCAGGCCGATGAGCAGCAGATCGAAGAGGGCGCTCAGCACCCCGAAGACCACCATGAATCGCGCGATCACCCCTACCCGCCAGTGTCGGGGACGCTGCAGCAGGACCTCGTCCACCCGATCGGTGGCAATGGCCAGCAGCGGCAGGTCGCTGAGCAGGTTGTTGAGCAGGATCTGGGACGGAAGCAGCGGGATGAAGCGGAGGAACAGCGAAGCCGCCGCGACGGTGGCCATGTTGCCGAAGTTGGCGCTTACCGTATTGAGGATGTACTTGGTGATGTTGGCGAAGGTCGTCCGTCCCTCCACGATGCCGCCGGCGAGGACCGCCAGGCTCTTCTGCAGAAGAATTACGTCCGCCGCCTCCTTTGCAACGTCCGTTCCCGAGGCCACGGCGACGCCGACGTCAGCCGCGCGGAGAGCGGGGGCATCGTTCACCCCGTCCCCTAGAAACCCCACGACGTGGCCGTGAGCCCTGAGCGCACTCACCAGTCGATGCTTCTGTTCCGGATCTACCCGGGCGAAGATCGCGTGCCGGAGCGCCAATCCGGGAAGCGCCTCGGCTGATGCCGAGGCCAGCTCCGCGCCAGTGAGCAGCGGTCCTTCCGGCAACCCGACCTCCTGGCAGATCCGGCGTGCCACCGCCGGGCTGTCTCCGGTCAGGACCTTGAGCCCCACCCCCAGACGGCTCAAGCTGGCCAGCGCGTCGCCCACGTCCGACTTGGGCGGATCCATGAAGAGCAGGAAGCCGAGGAGGGTAAGCCCGATCTCGTCGGCGACGGTGGTCCCGGCCCGCTCGAGCTCGCGCTCGGCCGCGGCTAGCACCCGATACCCCTCGTCCTCGTAGCGCTGCACCCGCGCCCGCAGCTCGGCTCGCTCTTTCTCCCCCAGCAGCGACATTGCGGCCGGACCGCGCATACGGTCGCAGCCCGGTAGGATTGCGTCCGCCGCTCCCTTGACCGCCAACACTCGGCGGCCGCCCCGCTCCAGCAACGCGCTGCCCCGCCGGCGGGCGAAGTCGAAGGGGTTCCGGTCCAGCACCTCGTACCTGGCAAGCTCGTCGCGATCGAGCTCGGCACAGCGCCAGATCGCCTGGTCGGTCGGGTTCTCGGCGCCGCGGGGGCGTCCCCGCCCGAGCACACCGGCCAGGGCACCGATGCGGAGAACCTCCGCGTTGTGCTCACCCGCGACATCGCGATAGTCCCGCAGCGTGAACTCGCCGGTGGTGAGCGTGCCGGTCTTATCGCAGCAGAGCAGGTCAATGTTGCCGAGATCCTCCACCGCCGCGAGCCGCTTGACCACGACCTGACTGCGTGCCATCCGCAGGGCGCCGCGGGCCAGGGTGAGGGTGACGATGATAGGGAGGACCTCGGGCGTGATGCCCACGGCCAACGCGAGCGCGAACAGGAAGGAATCGAGCCAGCCCTTGCCCTCGACCGCATTCACCAGAAAGACGAAGGCGGTGAGGGCCAGAATGACGACGACGAGAAAGTCGCTGAAGCGGCGGATTCCCTGCTCGAACTCCGTGGGGCTGGGGCGCCGCTGCAGCAGCCGGGCGGTCCGCCCGAGCTCGGTCGCCCGTCCGGTCGCGGTCACGATCCCGCTGCCGTAGCCGCTCACAATCGCGGTGCCGAGCCGGACCGCGTCCCCCGTCGCCTTGGGGACCGGCACCGACTCACCGGTGAGCGCAGATTCGTCGGCGCTCAAGGCATCCGCGTCGGTGAGCACGAGGTCCGCGGGAACCAGATCACCGACCTCCAGCTCGACCAGGTCACCCCGCACGAGGGCCTCGGCCCGCACGACTTCCGGACGGCCATCCCGGACCACTCGAGCGGTGTGTGTCACCAAGCGGCGCAGCAGTCGCACCGCGTGCTCCGCCCGGTACTCCTGAGCAAAGCCCAGCAGCGCGTTGACGGCCACGATGACCAGGATCACCCCCGTCTCCACCCGCTCGCCGAGGAGGTGGGACACGCCGGCCGCGGCGACCAGCACCAGGACCAGCGGGCTGCGAAACTGGCCGGCTAGAATCCCGGCCCAGTGGCGGCCCTGGTCGGCGCCGATGCTGTTGGGACCTTCGGTCGCGAGCCGCCGAGCCGCCGCCTCGGCGCTGAGACCTGCCGGGGACGCCGTTTCGGCTGCGACGGTGGTGGAGGACATGCTCCAGAGTACGGCCGCGGACATGAAGTCGCGCTGAGTGGTCCATGAAGGCCGCTTTACCGGCTCCTGGTGCGGATCTCACGCTTTCTTCATGGGACGAAGGCTATCGTGCCGAGCATGGTGCGCATCCTCATCGTCGAAGACGACCCTCGGGTGGGGGCGGTCCTGGAGCAGGGGCTCAGCGAAGAGGGTTTCCGGGTGGACCGTGCGTACGACGGTGACCAGGCGATCGCCCGGGCGTCCCACGGCGACTACCACTTGGTCCTCCTGGACTTCATGCTGCCTGGAAAGAGCGGCCCGGAGGTAGCCCGGGCGCTGCGACATGCCGGCCGCCGGACCCCGATTCTCATGGTGACCGCGCGCGATGCCCCGGAGGACCTCCGGTACGCCCGCGAGTGCGGAGTGAACGAGGTCTGCGGCAAACCCTTTCGCTTCGACGAGCTACTCGATCGCATCCGGTCCCTGATCGGGGATGCCGGGACGCCATGAGCCCCCGGAAAGGCCGCAGTTTGCAGCGGACCCTCGCGATCCGATTCGCGCTCACCATGACGGCGGGCCTGCTCGGGCTGGGCGCGCTGGCCTACGTGGGTCTTCGGGGGGTGTTCGGCAACGAGATCGACCCTGGCCACTTCCTGGTCGGCGCGGTGGCGACCGCCCTGACGGCTGGACTCGCCATGTTGGTCGGCGCCTGGATGCTGGCGCGCTCCGCGCTCGCGCCCGTGGCCGAGATCGCCGCCCAGGCCCAGTTGGTCCGGGCGCCCATCCCCGACCGGCGCATCACGGTCCATGCCGATGTCCAGGAGCTCCGCGTCCTGGTGGGGGTCTTGAACCAGATGCTGGAGCGGCTCGACCGGTACTGCGACTGGCACCGTCACATCATTCGGGACCTGGGACACGATCTCCGGACACCGCTCGCCACCTTGCGCGCGGGGACTGAGCTCGCGCTCACCAGGGAGCGCTCGCCGGAGGAGTACCGCCGGGTGCTGACGCAGTCGCTCGAGGAGGTGGATCGTCTGACCCTGATCAGCGATGCGCTGCGGCTGCTGGGCCGGCTGCAATGGGGCGAGCTAGTGCCGGCGCGAGTCGCGGTCGATCTGCGGGACGTGGTCGGCGCGAGCGTCGCACGGGCCCGCGAGCGGAGCGGCGGGCATGTCGTCACCTACGACCCCCCGGCCGACCCGGTCGAGGCGCAGGTTGATGCTTCGCTCGTCGCGTTCGCCCTGGACCAGGTTTTGGACAATGCGCTGCGACACACCGCGCCGGGGACGCCCGTCGAGGTCCGGCTAGTGGCAAGCGCCGGCGGCGCCAGCATCGTGGTCGAGGATGATGGCGAGGGCGTTCCGGAGGAAGTGCTGGCGCACCTCTTCGAGCCGTTCTACCGGGGCGATCCTGCACGGGGACGCGCCGGCGGCGCCGGGCTCGGCCTCACGACCGTGGCGACCATCGTTCGGGAGCACCACGGACGGGCCGTTGCCGAGCCCGGGGGCCACGGCGGCCTGCGGGTGACGATCGAACTGCCGGCCTTGTCGCCGGAGCCGGCCCTCCTGTCCGCTTCGAGCGCGTGACGAGGAGCTACCGAGTGACCGCGTCACCCCCCCGCGACCAGCGGGAGTAGATCCCGCTGCTCCAGCATGCCGACCAGCTCCGGACCATGGCCGTACCGGCGAACGACCGGAAGCGCGTGAAACCGGGTCTCCAACAGCAGATCCAGCGCCGCTTCCAGGCGGTCGCCCTCCTCCAGGGTGATCACGCCGGGCCGCATAACGGTTTCGACGGTCTGCGGGGCCTGTGCCTGGGGTAGAGTTCCGGGCGCTTCTCCGCGCGGTATGGCGCGGAGGAGATCCAGCATGGTCACGAGCCCCCGGAGCACGCCGGTGGCGTCCACGATCGCGATCGCGGTGGGACCCTCGTCGGTGAAACGGCGGATCGCGTCGCGGATCCTCGCGCCGGGCGGCAGGGTGACGGGCGTGTCGCTCATGACCTCGCCGACGGTCTGCTGGAGGGTAAGACGCCGCGTGGTCTTCATACCGTGCTCCTGATCTGCTGATCGGGCGGTAAGTCGCCGGGACGGTCAGGCGACCGCCCCGGCGCCTGCATTCACACCGTCGCGAACTCGGCGGCGATCGCCAGGCGGTTGTCCACCTCGGTGATGCCGGGCGCGTTCCGTGCCGCGCGCGCCGCGTCCTTGAATTCGGCATAGGAGCGCACGGTCCCTGTCAGAATCGCCTTGTGGCCGCTGACCTCGATGGCGACCCGATCCGCGTCGAACTCGACGGCCCGATGAAGCGCCTCCTTGATGCGCTTCTTCACGTCACCCGGGGTGGTGTGCACGGCCAGCGTGATCCTGTTGAACACTCCTCGCACGCCGGTCAGGTGCCGGATGGCGCGCTCGGCGGCCTCCTTCTGGGAGTGCCACTCCACCTCGCCCTCCAGCGTGATCCACCCCTTCTCCACCGTGGGCCGGATCCGATCGTGGGGGACCGTGACGTCCCACTCGAGCGCCCGCATCGCCGCATGGGCGATCTCTGCGTCCGTGCGGACGAACGGCCCCGGGATCTTCACCTCGAGCTCGTTGGCGATGGCTTTCACGCCCTTCACCCGGGTGGCGACTCGCTCGGCGCGGCCCTTTTCTGACCAGCTGTCCACGAAACCGCCCAGGGTCACTACACCATCCCGGACCCCGACCGCGATGTCGTCGTCCCGGAGGCTCGGCTCCCACTGCAGCTCCTGGGTAATGTCGCGCTGGATGTTGCTGTCGGTGTACAACATTGTTCGGCTCCTTTCGGTACCTCGATGGGGACGCCGGCGAGGGCGCTCGTCCCCGACGCCCGTATGTCGAGCAGCCCGCCCGCGATCGGGCGGCGAGAGTCAATGTGGCGCCACACCTCTGAACCGGTCGTGAAGCCCCTCTGAATCGTGCTTCAAAGGCACCTTCGCGCTCCCTTCACGGCCCCTTCATGCCCCGGTCAGCACCTTGCCATCACAGCTCGGGGCCGCGTGCGATCCGGCCGCGACCTCCCAACCAGCTTCGGGAAGTACGGTGTGCCATGTCCAACTCGCCCCCCTTGCCCCGCGGAATCCCTTTGACGCCGGTGATGGAGTTCACCGACTCCAGTGGGCGAGCCTGGCTGGCGTACGTGGAAGCCACGTCGCCGGTGCGCCGGTGGCGCTTCCTCAGTGAGACGGTGCTGCCCGGTCGCCAGGTGCGGTTCGACTCGGCGGATGAGTCCCGGGCGATCTCACGGGTGCCCGCCGGCTCACCGTTCTTGCCGGAGTTTCGCCTGCAGTTGCTGCTCGCGGACTCGGCGTCGCTGCCGGCCGCCCGGGTCGTTGAGCCGGCGCTGGGAAAGGCCTGGCAACACCGATGGGAGCTGGTGCAGGCTGCCGTACGGGCCTTGGCTCGGTGCTGCGATGTCGCTGCCACGTCGATCGGGAGGGGCCTGGAGCACGCGATTTCCGGCTACCACACACTGGTGAGCCGCGGCGCCATGCCCCATCACCGGTGACCTAGTGTTTTCCTGGAGGCCATATGCCTTATCGAATCATGGTCCCGCTGGACGGCTCGGCCTTCGCCGAGACGGCGTTGCCGCTGGCGTACGACTTCGCTCGCCGGCATGGCTCCGGCGTGCACCTGGTGCGGGTGCACCAGCCCCCGGTCACCGTGAAACGTTCGGGCGGCGTCCCTGCGCACGACCCGGAGTTCGACCTCGATCTCGAACGCGAGGGGCGATGGTATCTCGACGTCCTGCTCGGACGGATCGAGGCCCACGAGCGGGCTCGGTCCGTTACCGCCCACCCGCACGGGCCGGTAGTCGAGTCGCTCACCGAGTACATCCGCGACCAGGGCATCGACCTGGTGATCATGACGACGCACGCGCGAGGCGGGTTGAGCCGGGCGTGGCTGGGCAGCGTGGCCGATGCACTGGTCCGTCAAGCGGCGGTGCCGGTGCTCCTACTCCGGCCGGGGCGCCGGGGGCCGCCGGCGTCGGGCGCACCGGTGTTCCGGCGCGTCCTGCTTCCAGTGGACGGCGGGGCGGCCGAGGCGCGCATGGTGGAGCATGCGATCGCCATCGCGGGGACGGCGGGCGTCGCGTACACCCTGCTCCGGGTCGTCACGGAGGGGGCGCTTTCGCCCGGGCCGGTGCTGCCGCGGCGAGGGGCAGAGGTCGGCTCCCGCACCCAGCGCGCCACGGTGCAAGCGACGCTCGACCTCGAGGCCGAACGGCTCCGGGCGCAGGGGGTGAGGGTGCTGCCACAGGTGGTAGTGAACGATGATCCGGCCGACGCCATCCTGCGCTATGCGGTGGAGCACGACATCGACCTGATCGCGATGGCCACCCGCAGCCGGGGCGGCGTGGAGCGACTGCTCCTGGGCAGCGTCGCGGACCGGGTGCTCCGGCAGGCCGGTATCCCGACACTGCTTTGGAACCCGGGGCCCCCGGCGGCGTCGGTGCCGGCGGAGGCGCCGATCTTCTGGGAAACCAGGCTCGCCCCCGCCAGCCCGTAGAGCGGCGACGGGGGCGGAGCCTTCAGGCCGGAACCGCGCCGGCCGGTGCGGCGACCTCGTCCGTTGACGCCGTCTCCAGCTCGTGGCCGAGCATGAGGCTGAACGCTCCGGGTGCCGGGTTCACGGCCAGGACGGGCGTGGTAGCTCCGCGGATGACCTTGTCGGCCACGCTACCGAGCAGCATCCGCTGCACGCCCTCACGTCCCCGCGTCGCGACAGCGATCAGGTCGCACCGATGCTCCTCCGCCACACGCAACACCTCAGCGGCCGGACTCCATCCGACGACGACTTCGTGCTTCACCCGCCACCCCGCACCGCGCAGCAGCGATGCCGTGCGCTCGAGGTAGGCCTTGGCGGCTGCGATCCTCGCCTCCATGAGATTGGGCTGCGAGGAAGGGAGCGGCATCGGCGCACCGATGGGGACCACCTCGGCGGGGGCCACGATGCGCAAGAGGTACAGCTCAGCCGAGTCGGACCGGCAGAGGCTCGCCACCTGGTCGATGACCGACTCGGCGAGCGGCGAGCCGTCGAGCGGGACCAGCACTCGGGCGGCGTCCGGCAGCTCCCCGCGAGTGAAGCCCGTCGCGGGCCGTACCAGGATGAACGGACAGTGCAGTTCCCGGAGCAGCCGGTCGGCGACGCTTCCCAGGAAGAAGCGGCTCGGACCCGAGCGCCCATGGGTGCTCATCACGATGAGCTCGGGGGGGCTGAAACGGACGTGCGTGGCGAGCGCGCTCGGTACTTCACCGTCGAGCACCGCCGTGCGCACGGCGACCCTGAACCGGCGGCGCACCTCCTCCGCCTGGCTCTCCAGATAGGCTCGTGCCTGGGTGCCGCACGTGGCGTCGATCTCGGCGGCCAACGCGGGAGGGATGTCGGGGTGCGCGGCGGGGGTGTTGACGGTGACCAGCTCGAGGTCGCGGCCGGTCCGGGCGGCGATCGCGCCGGCGAGCCACAGGGCGGACTCGCCGAAACCGGAGCCATCGAGAGGGACGAGTAGGTGACGCATGGCGTGCTCCTGGCTGAAAGGCTGAGAGCACGCTAGGGACGGAACCGTGAAGGAGGGATGAAGGCGCGGCGAGGAGGCCTTCATCGGAGCTCCGCCGCCAAGGTGGAGTGACGATGCGCTCACGAAACGCCGCTTAGCCCGCCTCTCACAATTTCTTCATAGCCGCGAACGCATCCTTCCTAGGAGAAGCCATCGGGGGAGGTGTGCCATGACCGCTTTGTTCACCAACCGATACGACGCCGGCCGCCAGCTCGCGGCCCGATTGCGGCCGCTCGCCGGCCGTCCGGATCTGATCGTCCTCGGCCTCCCCCGCGGGGGCGTGCCGGTTGCGGCCGAGGTGGCAGACGCCCTGGGTGCGGCGCTCGACGTCTTCGTGGTGCGGAAGCTGGGGGCGCCCGGCCACGCGGAGCTCGCGATGGGCGCAGTGGCCTCCGGCGGCGTGCGCGTGGTCGAGCGGGACGTGGTGCGCGAACTGCACGTCAGCCGGGAGATGTTCGACCAGGCGACCGAACAGGAGTTGCGGGAGATCGAGCGCCGGGAGCGCGCCTACCGGGACGGTCGGACGCTTCCCGACCTCAAGGGCGCGACCGTCATACTGGTAGACGACGGCGTGGCAACCGGCGCCACCATGCTCGCGGGCATCTACGCGCTCCGGCAGCTTGGCCCCGCCGCCGTGATCGCGGCGGCGCCGGTCATGTCGCGGCAGGCGTACCGGACGCTGACGGAAGCGGCGGACCAATGCGCGTGCGTCGCCATGCCGGAGCCGTTCTACGGCGTCGGTATGCACTATGTCGACTTCGAGCAGACCTCGGACGAGGAGGTCCGTGCCGTGCTGCTCCGGGGCGGCTCCGCCGACGACAGGAGTGTGCTGCATGCCGCTCAACGCTGACCGCCAGGCCCTGAAGGCGGTCCGGGCCGCGGCCCATCCGCTCACCGGCACGCCGCACGACTTTGCGCCGCTCCTCGCCCGGATCGGCGATGCGGAATACGTCCTGCTGGGCGAAGCCTCGCACGGCACTCACGAGTTCTATCGGATCCGGGCAGAGATCACCAAGCGGCTGATCGTCGAGCAGGGGTTCAACGCGATCGCGGTCGAGGCCGACTGGCCCGATGCCTACCGGGTGAACCGCTATGTCCGCGGCGTGTCCGGGGCCGACGACGCGACCGAGGCGCTGGAGGGGTTCGTCCGGTTCCCCCAGTGGATGTGGCGGAACGCGGACGTGCTCGACTTCGTGGGCTGGCTCCGGGCCCACAACGAAGCCAGGGACGCGCGTGCCCGAGTCGGATTCTACGGACTCGACATCTACAGCCTGCGCGCCTCGATGGCGGCAGTCCTCGACTACCTCCGGGTGGTAGACCCCGCGGCCGCTCGCCGGGCGGCCGAGCGCTACGCCTGCTTCGACCAGTTCGGCCCCGACCCGCAGACCTACGGCTACGCCACCGCCGCCGGCCTGGCGCCCACCTGCGAGGCGCAGGTGATCCGCCAACTGGTCGAGCTGGTGACCTCGGCGGGCGAGTATGCGAAGCGCGACGGCCGGGTGGCCCCGGATGCCCTCTTCGTCGCCGCGCAGAACGCCAAGGTGGTGGCCAGCGCGGAGCGCTATTACCGCGAGATGTTCCTCGGCCAGGTGAGCTCCTGGAACCTGCGGGATACGCACATGGCGGAGACGCTGGACGCGCTCGCCGGCTTTCTGGGACGCACCGGTGACCGACCCCGGATCGTCGTGTGGGCCCATAACTCGCATCTCGGCGACGCCAGGGCCACGGAAATGGGGCAGCGCGGCGAGCTGAACCTGGGGCAACTGGTGCGTCAGCGCGTCGGGCGTCGCGCAGTGCTGGTGGGATTCTCGACCTACACCGGCAGCGTCACCGCCGCGTCCGACTGGGACTCGCCGGCGGAGCGGAAGCAGGTCCGGCCGGCGCTCGCGGGCAGTTATGAGGCGCTATTCCACGCGGCCTCGCCCGGCAACTTCTATCTGGACCTGGGCGGGCCCGTCGGGGAGGTCCTGCGCGACCGGCGCCTCGAGCGAGCCATCGGCGTGGTCTATCGGCCCGACACCGAGCGCCAGAGCCACTACTTCTCGGCCGAGCTTCCGCGACAGTTCGATGCCGTGCTGCACTACGACCGGACGCGCGCGGTCGAGCCGCTGGAGCGGACGCCGGTGTGGGAGCGCGGCGAGGCCGAGGTTCCCGAAACCTACCCGACGGCACTCTGAGTTACGGGAGCGTACCCATGAGCCTCACCGGCGCGCAGGCCCACTCATACAGTCTCACGATTCCGCTCCCCTCCCGGAAGGCGGGCCTGGCGGGTGACCTCACCCTGCCCCCGGCTCCGCGGGGACTCGTGATTTTCGCGCACGGGAGCGGCAGCAGCCGGCTGAGCCCGCGAAACCGGATGGTCGCCCGGACGCTGCAGGACGCCGGGTTCGGCACCCTGCTCTTCGACCTGCTCACGCCGCAGGAAGAGGCGGTGGACGCCATTGGCGGCCAGCTCCGATTCGACATCCTTTTCCTGGCCGGCCGGCTCGAGGCGGCGACGGAGTGGGTCGCCGCCCAGGTGTTCGCGCAGTCACTGCCCCTGGGCTACTTCGGGGCGAGCACCGGCGCGGCCGCGGCCCTGGTGGCGAGCCTCCGGCGGCCCGGCCGGGTGGCCGCGATCGTCTCCCGGGGCGGCCGGCCGGACCTGGCCGGACCGCTGCTCCGGGAGGTCGTCACGCCGACGCTCCTCATCGTCGGCGCCGAGGATGCCACCGTGCTCCGCCTCAATCGGACGGCGCTGGCGTCGCTCGGCAGCCGGGAGAAGGAGCTCGCCGTGGTTCCCGGCGCCACCCACCTGTTCGAGGAGCCGGGCACGCTGGAACGGGCGGCCGACCTCGCGGCCACCTGGTTCGCGCGGCACCTCGTGGCCCGATGAAGAATGCTTGCGACAGCCTTCACCGGCACTTCAGGGGCACGGGGCAAGCTTGGATTCTCCTCTCGCCGGAGCGTGTCATGCCTCGTATAGCCGCATCGAGCGGCGAGGCCGCCGCCAGCGCCGCCGAACCCCTGGCTCCCGCTCGCGCCACCCGCGGCGTGCTCGTCCCGCTCGACGGCACCCGGCTCGCCGAGGAGGCACTCGCGATCGGAGCGTCGCTGGCCCGTCGCGCCGGCGCCCCACTGCACCTGGTGTCGGCGATCGCGCCGGTTCTGGAGGTGGTGCGCCGAGAGTTCCCCGACCTGGTGGAGCGCGACGTGCAGAACGAGACCGCCGGCCGGAAAGCCTACCTCGACCGGCTGGCCGAGATGGTCCGCGCGATCCGGCCCGGAGTGGTCACGGTGTCGGTTCTGAGCGGCGAGCCCGGCGAGGCGATCGCGTCGTACGCGGCGCACGAGGGCGTCGACTTCATCGTGCTGGCGACGCATGGGCGGGGACGGATGGCCCGGTGGTGCATGGGAAGCGTGGCGGACACGCTGCTCCGGCGCAGTGAGACTCCCCTCCTGCTGCTCCATGTGAGCGAGGAGCCGCGGCTCGGCGAGTACCGCCGGATCGTCGTCGGACTGGAGGGCGAGCACGATCACCAAGTGCTCGACGCCGCGCGACGGCTGGGGTCGCTCTCGCCAGGCGCCCACTACGTGCTCGCCGGAGTGGTGGAACCCTCCGTTCCCGTGCTCACGCCGCTCGCGCGGTACCCCCATCTCGCCGGACGACACTGGCAAGCGCGCCGGATCTCCGACGCGGAGGCGCGCCTGGGCGCGCTCGCGCGCGAGCTCGAGGCTCAGGGCGAGCGGGTGACCTGGGAGGTGATCGGGCGCCGGGCTGTGGCCCGCGCGCTAGGCGAGATCGGCCGATCCACCGGCGCGGACTGCCTCGTTGTCGGCACCCACGGCCTCTCGGGCGTGGATCGCGCGCTGCTCGGCAGCGTCGCGGCCAGGCTGCTGCGGGAGACGAGGCTGCCGCTGCTGGTCGTGCCGCTCCGAAGCTGAGTCCGCCGATGTATCGTTCGATCCTGGTGCCACTGGACGGCACGGCCATGGCCCAGCACGCCCTGCTGCCCGCCGCCGATATCGCTCGGCGGGCTCGAGGCAGGCTGGCGCTGGCGGTGGTGCACCCGATCGGCCCGGCGGAAAACGCGCCGGCTATCGGGAGCCGGCGCGCCGACGTCCGGGCCCTCGCCACCCGGGAGCGCTCCGAAGGTCAACGGACGGTCCTCGGGAGCGTGGCCGACGAACTCGTCCGCACGTCCCCCCTCCCGGTGCTGGTCTGCTACGCCGCGCCGGCCGTGCAGATCGCGACCCTTACAGGAGGCCGCTGATGTCCGAGATGCCACCCGGATTGCCCAAGCATCCCATCGGCACTTTCGCCTTCGTGGGCGCCTACGCCGTGCTCTTCGTGGCGGCCTGGTTCGCCATCTACGTGTTCATCTTCCTCGCGCGCCAGCCGGTGACCCCATGAACGTGGACCTCTACGAACGGATCTGGATGTGGGGCGTCGGCGTGATGCTGGCGCTCTTCTTCGGCAGCACGGTGGCGGCCGCCGTCGGACACCAAGTGCATCCGCCCAGCCATATCGAGACCATCGACCCCAGTAAGGCCCTCACCGATGCGCGTTTCCGGCGCCAAGGCGTGAGCGTGGATGCGACGGGCCGGATCCACGCCACCATCGTGGGGCTCATGTTCGCCTGGCTCCCCGGCGAGCTGACCCTGCCCGCCGACACGCCGGTGACCTTCCGGATGACGTCGGCCGACGTGATCCATGGCTACGAGATCGTCCGTACCGATGCCCAGTCGATGGTCATCCCCGGGTACGTGAGCCAGTTCACCACCCAGTTCGCCGCGGGCGAGTACCTCGTGGCCTGCAACGAGTACTGCGGCGTGGGACATCACACGATGGCGACGCGGCTGCACGTGGTGCCGCGGACCGCCTGGAAGGCTCCCGAGGTGTCACATGGCAACTGAAGCCGGCCGGGCCCGCGTTTCGGTCGAGACCCCTTCCAGGATACTCTCTCGCGACGGCGAGGCCGCCAACCCGCTCATCCGGGCGCATGTCTGGGTCTCGGTCCTGGCCTTCGGCGTGGCCGCGGCCATGGCGATGATGCAGGCGATCAGCCGCGCCAACCTCGAGCTGCCCTATCGCTCGGCCAGCATGTACTACATGTCGGTGACCGCGCACGGCATCCTGATGGCGCTGGTCTTTACGACCTTCTTCATCATGGCTCTCGGCTACGCGGTGGCGCAGAACGAGAACGGGACGGTACCTTGGCCCCGGGTCGCGTGGGGGGCGTTCGCGGTGGCGGTCGCCGGCGTCGTCATGACGCTTGCCACCGTCTTCGCCTTTCAGGCCAGCGTGCTCTACACCTTCTACCCCCCGCTGCAGGCCCATCCGCTGTTCTATATCGGCCTGACCCTGCTGGTGGTCGCCTCCTGGGTCTGGGCCGCGGCCATGATCGCGGCATGGCGAACGGCGCGGCGGTCGCACCCCGGCCGGCCCGTGAGCCTGGCGATGCACGCGACTACAGCCAACGCCATGCTCTGGCTGCTCGCCACCATGGGGGTGGCGGCGGAGATGCTGTTCCAGCTCATTCCCTGGTCGCTCGGGCTGGTGGACCGGGTGGACCCACTGCTGGCGCGGACGCTCTTCTGGTTCTTCGGGCACCCACTGGTGTACTTCTGGATCCTGCCCGCCTACACCATCTGGTACACCGTGCTCCCGCGTGAGGCCGGCGGAAAGCTCTTCTCCGAGCCGCTCGGCCGCATGGTGTTCACGCTCTTCCTGATCTTGTCGACCCCGGTCGGATTCCATCACCAGTTCCAGGATCCCGGGATCCCGGCGGGCTGGAAGCTGTTCCATACCTTCAACACGATGATCATCTCCGGCCCCAGCCTGGTCACGGCGTTCACCATCGTGGCCTCGCTGGAGGTGGCGGGCCGGCTCCGCGGGGGCACCGGGCTCTTCGGCTGGATCCGGACCCTCCCCTGGGGCGATCCGCTGGTGTCCAGCGTGCT
>DASSMN010000230.1:0-7074 GCA_035688885.1 Gemmatimonadales bacterium | reverse complement strand
TGACCGCCTCGCAGGTCCTTCCGTCCTCCCGTCCTTCCGTCTTCCCGTCCCTATTCGGAGCCCCCGCCCTGCCTATCTTTCATCCATGCCCCTCTCCGAGGCTCTTCGCCTTGCGCTCCAGGCTATCTGGGGCGCCAAGCTCCGCTCGTTCTTCACCCTCCTCGGCATCATCGTCTCGGTGGGCTTTCTGGTCGTGGTGGTGGCCGTCATCCAGGGGATGAATGCCTACGTCAAGGAGAACTTGACCGGGGCCATGATCGGGACCAACGCGTTCCAGGTGCGCCGGTCACCGATCTCCGTGGGACTCATGGACGACGCGCAGGTCCGGGCGATCGCCAAGCGGCCGCTCATCTCGGCCGAAGACGCGGCCGTGGTCCAGCGTGCGCTGCCGGACGCTCGGGCGGTGGCGCTGCAGTCGGGATGGCCGACGCCTATCAGCGATGTGTCCTATCGCGATCGCACGGTCGGCAATGTCCTGATCTTCGGCGTCACCCCACCATATCAGCTGGTGCAGGACTATCACATCCTGGCCGGCGTACCACTCACCGAGCCGGACGTTCGCGAGCGGCGGCCGGTGTCGGTCATCGGGTACGAGATTGCAGAGAAGCTGTTCGACCAGCCGGCCCGGGCGGTGGGGAAGAAGCTCCGGGTCTCGGGCCGTGAGGTGGAGGTGATCGGCGTGATCGAGAAGAAAGGCCGCGTGCTGGGCCAATCGTTCGACGCCTTCATCCTGCTGCCGTTCTCCACCTTCGAATCGTTCTACGGCCGGCGGAAGACCACCGTCGTCTCCGTCAAGATGGACGATGCCGACGGGGTGGAGCCCGCCATGAGCCGAGCCGAGGAGGCCATGCGCGTGGCCCACCGACTCAGGCCGGGGGAGGACAACGACTTCACGGTGGACAAGGCCGACGCCTTGGTGTCCTTCTGGCGCAACCTCACGCGTCTGCTCTTCACCGCCATTCCGGCGGTGGTGTGCGTGGGGATCGTGGTCGGTGGCATCGTCATCATGAACATCATGTTGATGAGCGTCACCGAGCGCACCCGCGAGATCGGGCTCCGCAAGTCGCTCGGCGCGCGGCGCGCCGACATCCGCCGGCAGTTTCTCATCGAGGCGGTCGTGCTCTCGACGCTGGGCGGCCTCCAGGGCGTGGCGGCGGGCTGGGCGCTGGCGTTCGCGGTCTCGAGCTTTACCCCGCTGCCCGCCCGGATCACCCTGTGGTCGGTGGCCGTGGCGCTCGCGCTGGGCGGAGGTGCGGGCGTGGTCTTCGGCGTGTTCCCGGCCGCCCGCGCCGCGCGGCTGGATCCCATCACCGCCCTCCGGGCCGAATAGCGTCCGTGCGGCTTCCCGGCCTCGGCATCCGGAATCTGGGCGAAGGGGTCGCCGTCGCGTTCGATTCCCTTCGCGCCAACAAGCTGCGCTCGGCGCTCACCATTCTCGGCGTGGTGATCGGCGTGACGACGGTAATGGCCATCGCCTCCATGGTGCAAGGCATCCGGACCCAGATCTTCAACGCCATCGAGACGGCCGGCCCGTCGGTGTTCTATATCGTCCGGTTCTTCTCCCAGACGCCGCTCAACCCCGACCGGCTGCCGTACGAGGTTCGCATCCGGCCCATCGTAAGCGAGACCGACGCGCAAGCCGTCGCGGGGGTGCCGGCGGTGGCGTACGCCGGGATGTGGGTACAGCTGTTCCAGCGGATGGAGTACCAGGGCAACCGCACTCAGGTCATCACGGTGTTCGGCGCCGACGACCACTACATGGAGATCCAGGGTGGGACCATGCTCCGGGGCCGCTTCTTCACCCGCGGCGAGTTGAGCGGCGACGAGGTCATGGTGATCGAGTCCGACGTCGCGGATCGACTGTTCGGCCGGCTCGACCCCCTCGGGCGGTACGTGCGGGTCGGAACCACGGCGCTCCGCGTGGTGGGCATCTACCAGAAGCCCGACAACATCTTCGAGCCGCCCGGCCAGCAGATCGGCGGCGTGATACCGTTCGAGACCGCGCGGCAGAACTTCCGCTACGACGAGACCAACAACCTGTTCATCGCCGTGCGGCCCCGGTCCGGGGAAGATCCGGCGCTGACTCGAGACCAGGCCACCGTGGCGCTGCGGCGCGCGCGCAACCTGCGGCCCGGGATGCCGAACACCTTCGACATGATCACCCAGGATCAGATCCTCGATGTGGTGGGCAAGTTCACCACCTATTTCTTCGTGACGATGGTTGCCCTGTCGAGCGTCGCGCTGCTGGTCGGCGGCATCGGCGTGATGGCGATCATGATGGTCTCGGTGACCGACCGGACCCGTGAAATCGGACTCCGGAAGGCACTGGGCGCCACCCGCCAGGAGATCCTGTGGCAGTTCCTGGTGGAGGCCGCGTCGCTCACCTTGCTGGGCGGGCTGCTCGGGATCGTCTTCGGCCTGGGCGCCGGGGAGCTGATGAAGGCCGCGCTCGACCTCCGGTCGGGGGTGCCACTCTGGAGCGCGGGCCTGGCCTGCGCGGTCAGCATCGGGATCGGGCTGGTGTTCGGGATCTATCCCGCCAATCGCGCGGCGCGAATGGACCCGGTCGAGGCGCTCCGGCACGAATAGCGTGCTAGCCGCCGGCGATACCCTGGCGCGGGCGGGGCACCCAACTCCTCGTCAGGGACAGCGCCGGACCCGTCTGGTGGCGGGTCCAACCGCTGCGCGGCTATTCTTGCTGCCGGTCCCCAGACCTACCCCGGCTCGGGAGTGAGCATGCCCGTCGATGTCCTCGCCATTGCCGCCCACCGTGACGACGTCGAGCTGACCTGCGCCGGCACCCTACTCCGCGCCGCGGACACCGGGCATCGCACCGGCATTCTCGATCTCACCGCCGGCGAGAGCGGTACCCGGGGCAGCGCGGAGCTCCGGGCGCAGGAAGCCGAGCGCGCCGCCGCGATCCTGGGCGTGAGCGAGCGGCGCAATGCCGGACTCCCCGATGCCCACCTCCGGAACGACGACGACACCCGGCGAATCGTCGTGGAGCATATCCGCCACTTCGCGCCACGGGTGGTGATCCTCCCGTTTCCGGTGGGTCGGCATCCGGACCACCGGGTGGCCAGCGAGCTCGGGCGGGACGCCTGTTTTCTGTCCGGCCTGGCCAGGTATCCTGGGGCCGGCGACCCGCACCGGCCGCACAAGATCCTGTACGCGCTCTCGTATCGCGAGGACCCGCTCAAGCCCACCTTCGTGGTAGACATCAGCGCGCAGTTCGATCGAAAGCTCGCGGCCATCCGCTGCTATGCGAGCCAGTTCGATGGAGCCAAGGCAGCCGGCGAGATCTTTCCCACCGGCCAGGACCTCTACTCGCTGGTGGAGACCCAGAATGCGCACTACGGCTCGCTGATCCGGGCTCGCTACGGGGAACCGTTCTACACCCACGAAACGATGGCCGTGGACGACGTGGTCGCCCTCGCCGTGCAAAGCATGTAGCGCCCGGGTATTTTTCCCCCGTGACCAAGCCGACCGCGTATCTCGATCATGCCGCCACGACCCCGGTCCGTCCGGAGGTCCTGGAGGCCATGCTGCCTTACCTCACGGCCCAGACCTTCGGCAATCCGTCGAGCGCCCATTGGTTCGGGCGCGCGGCTCGGGCGGGGCTGGAACAGGCGCGGCGCGAGGTCGCGGAAGCGGTGGGTGCGGAGCCCAATCAGGTGATCTTCACGTCGGGCGGCACCGAGGCCGACAATCTCGGCATCGTCGGCTCGGCGCTCGCGTCTCGCGACCGGGGCGGCGCCATGTGCGCGGCGGTCTCCGCCATCGAGCACAAGGCCATTCTCGCCGCGGCCCACGCCGTGTGCCACCTGGGCGGTCGCGAGGTGCTGCTGCCGGTCGACCGCGACGGGCGGCTGGATCTCACGGCGCTGGAGGCCGCGCTCTGCGAACGCCCGGCGGTTGTCTCGGTGATGTGGGTCAACAACGAGGTGGGCGTGGTCCAGCCGATCGCCGAAATCGCCGGGCGGTGTGCGGCGGCGGGCGTGGCCTTCCACACCGACGCGGTACAGGCCTTCGGCAAGGTCCCGGTCAGGCTCGACGCGGTGCCGTGTACCCTGGCCACGATCTCCGGACACAAGATCGGGGCGCCGAAGGGGATCGGCGCCCTCATCGTCAGGGACCGGAAGGCGGTCGAGGCGATCATTCACGGCGGCGGGCAGCAGTACGGCATCCGTCCGGGCACCGAGAACGTGGCGGGCGCCGTCGCGCTGGGGCGGGCCGCTCATCTGGCGGCGGCGGAGCAGTCCGCCGAGGCGGCCCGGCTGGGAGCGCTCCGGGACGAGCTGGCGGCCGGGCTCCGTGCCGCCGTGCCCGACCTCGTCGTGAACGGCGCAGCCGCCGACCGGGCCCCCCATGTGTTGAGCGTGGCCGTCCCCGGTGCCGAGAGCGAGGCCCTGCTGATGCACCTCGATCTCGCCGGCGTGGCCGCGTCCGGCGGCTCGGCCTGCTCCACCGGGGCGGTCGAGCCCTCGCACGTGCTGATGGCGATGGGCGTGGCGCGCGACCTCGCCCTGGCCACCATCCGATTCAGCCTGGGGCACGAAAGCCGGCCCGCCGACATTGCCCGGGTCGTGGAGGTGATGCCGGGCGTCGTCGGCAAGGTTCGCAAGCTCGCCGGAGTGCTGGGACGTGCGTGAGCGCGTACTGGTCGCCATGTCGGGCGGCGTAGACAGCTCGGTGGCCGCGGCCCGCCTGGTGGAACAGGGCTACGAGGTCGTGGGCGCCACGATGAAGCTGTTCTGTTACGGCGACGAGGTGCCCGATCGTCCGTGCTGCTCGCTGGACTCCATCAACGACGCTCGCGACGTGGCGCACCGGCTGGGCGTGCCGCACTACGTCCTGAACCTCGAGGACCGATTCAACCTGCACGTGATCCAGAACTTCGTAACCGAGTACAGCCGCGGCCGCACGCCCATTCCCTGCGTTCGATGCAACTCGTTCACCAAGTTCCGCGACCTGCTGGCCCACGCCGACGCCCTCGAGTGCCGGTACATCGCCACCGGACACTATGCGGTGGCCCGCGATGGCGCACTGTATCGCGGCCTCGATCGCACCAAGGACCAGAGCTATTTCCTGTGGGGCATCGACCGGGCCGTGGTCGAACGCATGCTCATGCCCGTGGGAGCGATGACCAAGGCGGAGACCCGCGCGCTGGCTCGTCGGCTCGGCCTGGTCACGGCCGACAAGCCGGAATCGGTGGAGATCTGCTTCGTGCCCGACGGCGATTACGCGGCGGTGCTCGAGCGCCATCTCCCCGCCGATGCGCCGGCGCTTGCGCCCGGGCCCCTGGTGACCACCAGCGGCGAGATCGTCGGGCAGCACGAGGGGTATGCGCGGTACACCATCGGACAGCGCAAGGGCCTCCCGGGCGGCTTTACCGACCCACGGTTCGTGGTGGCCATCCATCCCGAGCGGCGTGAGGTGGTGATCGGCACCGCGGATGAGCTGGCGGGCGCGCGGGTCCGGCTGGAAGAGCTCAACTGGCTGAGCCAGCCTCTCGCCCCGGGCGACGCGTGCGAGATCCAGATCCGCTATCGCGCGCCCAGCGTCCCCGGCACCGTGGTCCGCCTGGATGACCGCGGGCTCGAGCTGGCGCTGGCATGGCCGGTGCGAGCCATCGCCCCGGGCCAGAGCGGCGTGCTGTACGGGGCCGGCGGCCGCGTGCTGGGCGGCGGCGTGATTAGCGACTAGGCGACAGCCCTCATGCGCCGACTCCTGATCCACTGGCTGTTCAACGCGGTCGCCTTGTGGGTGGCCGCCCATCTGGTGCCCGGTCTCGGTTTCAACGGCGACCTGGTGCGCCTGGTATTGGTGGCGGCGGTGTTCGGCGTCGTCAACAGCCTGCTCCGGCCCCTGCTGACCGTGCTCACCTGCCCGCTCATCGTCCTGACGCTCGGCCTGTTCACGCTGGTGATCAACGCGATCCTCCTGCTGGTGACGGGCTGGCTGTCGGCGCGGTGGAACCTGGGATTCACCGTGGCGGGCTTCTGGCCGGCCTTCTGGGGCGGCCTGGTCATCGGCCTGGTCAGCCTGGGGCTCTCGTTCGCCTTTCCCACCCGCAAGGTCTGAGGCCCCGGGGCTCTCCCCAATGCATCTCGGCAACGCCGGCCCAGACGCGTTACGCCGCCGTTACAATCTGTTTCGCCCTTCCGGTCGGGGCCCTACATTCCCCTTGTGACCGACCTCCTTCAAGACGTCGTTCGACCGCCCGCGATCGACCTGCGGGATCCCAGCCTCTACCTCAACCGCGAGCTGTCCTGGCTCGAGTTCAACCGGCGGGTGCTGCACGAGGCGCTCGATGCGCGCACTCCGCTCCTGGAACGGCTCAAGTTCCTGGGCATCTTCAGCAGCAATCTGGATGAATTCTTTCAGGTGCGGGTGGCCGGCCTCAAGCAGCAGTCGGCCGCGGGCATCGTCGAGCGCACCGCCGACGGCATGACGCCGGAGGACCAGCTCTCGGCCATCTCATCGATCGTCCGGGAGATGGTACGGCAGCACCGGCAATGCCTCGCGGAGGTGCTCCCGGCCCTGGCCGCCGAAGGGGTAGCCCTGCACCAGCGGATCGGCGAGCTCTCGCGCGCCGAGCGCGAGCACGTGGATGCGTACTTCCACGCCAACGTGTTCCCGGTGCTCACCCCGCTCGCCGTCGACCCCGGCCATCCGTTCCCCTACATCTCGAATCTGAGCCTGTCCCTGGCGGTCGCACTTCGCGGGGCCGACGGCGAGGATCGGTTCGCCCGGGTCAAGGTGCCCAAGATCCTGCCCCGCTGGGTCCCGCTCCCCACACCCAACACCTTTGTGCCGCTCGAAGAGGTGATCGGTGCCAACCTGGAAGCACTGTTTCCCGGGGTGGAGATTCTGGGCTGGTACACGTTCCGGATCACCCGCAATACCGACCTGCAGATCGACAACGGGGACGAAGCGGACGACCTGCTGAGCCTGATCCAGGAAGAGGTGCGCAACCGGCGCTTCGCGGAGGTCGTGCGGATCGAGGTCCACGCCTCCATGCCCCCGTCGCTTCGCGAGCTGCTGCTCATGGAATTCAGCGAGCAGCAGGGG
>DASSMN010000330.1:0-3148 GCA_035688885.1 Gemmatimonadales bacterium | reverse complement strand
TACCAGTTGTAGGCGTTCCACGACGTGCCCTTCACATACTCAAGGTCGAACCGCTCGCCGGGCGGGAGCGCGATGTGGGCGAGCGTGCGCGCCCGGCAGGCGGCGATAGCAGTCTTGAAGACGGTGTCGACCTTGGCGGCCGGAATGTTGAGCCGGTCTCGGAAGCGCTGGTAGCGATCGGCCAGCGCGCCCTTGCCCGGCAGCAGGCTGTCGAGCCGCGTGAGCAGCGAGTCGAAGTGGGCGTCGGAGTAGTGCGGCGGCTTGGCGTCGTACAGCGCCTCCGCCTCCTGGTCGAAGCTCAGCTTCTCGCCCATCAGCATCCGGGCCCGCGCGACCATCGAGCCGAGCTGGACCCGGAGGTAGCGGTGCCGCAGGCGGACCAGCGAGTCGGTGTAGGCGGGCACGCTGTCGCCCAGAACGGCGACCAGCGATTCCGCCGCGGACCGCACCTGCGGCACGCTGAGCGACTCAGCCGTGGCCGCGGCTTTGAGCGAGTCGGGCCCGTAGTAGGCGTCGACGTAGTTGGGATCGCTCCGGCCCAGGTTGAGGCCGAGCACCACGTAGCGCCGCGCAACGGAATCGAGCGCGTGGGGGTCCGGCGCGGCGGGCGCCGACGGCCGGCAGGCCGCAACGAGGGCGAGCGCGAGGGCAACGGTGTGCCGCATGCTGGCGACGTTCCTCCAGGGGGACCGCGACCGATAGCGGCAGGAACCTCGCCGCCGATGACCGGCGATGCCGGCTATATACTGTGATCTCGCGACATCGTTCTCGTCCCCGGTCAGGGCTGGGTACAAGATAGGTGAGGACCAGCGCGACCGCAGGCGAGCTCCTCGACTTCCGCGGCTGGACGACTGCGGCCCGCTACATTTCCAGCGACAACCTTCCTGACGAGATGATGCACGCCTTCTTCCTGCTGCTGTCCGCCGTCGCCCCGCTCGCCACACCCGAGCCTGACGCTGCTGAGCTCGCCCGCTGGGACCAGCACGCGCGCGCGGTTACCATCGTGCGCGATGACTGGGGCATCGCCCACATCCACGGGACCTCCGACGCCGATGCGGTGTTCGGGATGATCTACGCCCAGGCGGAGGACGACTTCAACCGCATCGAGACCAACTACCTGACCAACATCGGCCGGCTGGCCGAAGCCGAGGGTGAGTCCGCCCTGTACCAGGATTTGCGGATGAAGCTGTTCGTGAACCCGGACAGCCTGCGCGCCCGATACGGGGCGAGCCCGGCCTGGCTCAAGCGGCTGATGGACGCCTGGGCCGACGGGCTCAACTTCTATCTGCACACCCACCCCGACGTGAGGCCGCGGGTGCTCACTCGGTTCGAGCCCTGGATGCCGCTGGCCTTCAGCGAGGGCAGCATCGGGGGCGACATCGAGAGCATTTCGCTCGACGGGCTCCGGGCGTTCTACGGCGACAGCGCCGGGCCACCCGCCACCACGGGGCTCGAGGACCCGGCGCCGTCTGAGCCCACCGGCTCGAACGCCTTCGCCGTGGCGCCGGCCAACACGGTCAACCACCGCGCCCTGCTGCTCATCAATCCGCACACCTCGTTCTTCTTCCGCTCGGAGCTGCAGGTGACGAGCGACGAAGGGCTTCGGGCCTATGGGGCCGCCACCTGGGGCCAGTTCTTCCTGTACCAGGGCTTCAACGACCGGCTGGGCTGGATGCACAGCTCGACCAGTGCCGACGCGATCGACGAATACGCCGAGTCCATCGTGCGGCACGCCGACCGTCTGACCTACCGCTACGGTTCGGGCGAGCGACCGGTCGTGAGCGAGCGCATCACCGTGCCCTACCGGACGGACTCCGGTTCGGCGAGCCGCACGTTTACCGTCTACCGCACGCATCACGGACCGATCGTGCGCGCGGCCGAAGGCAAGTGGATCAGCGTGCGGCTCATGCAGAAGCCGGTCGACGCGCTGAGCCAATCGTTCCTCCGCACCAAGGCGCGGACCCTGGCCCAGTACGAGAAGGTGATGGCGCTGGCCGCCAACTCGTCCAACAACACGGTCTACGCCGATGCCGATGGTCACATCGCCTACTTCCATCCGCAGTTCATCCCTCGCCGCGACGACCGGTTCGACTGGACTCGGCCGGTGGACGGGAGCGATACCGCGACCGAATGGCATGGGGTCCACGGCATCGAGGACAGCCCGCACGTGATCGACCCGCCCAACGGGTGGATCCAGAACACCAATGATTGGCCCTACTCGGCGGCGGGCCCCTACAGCCCGAAGCGAGACCGCTTCCCTCGCTACATGGACACCGAGGGCGAGAGCCCCCGCGGCCTCCACGCGATCATGGTGCTGGAGCATCGCAAGGACTTTACGCCCGAGCGGCTCCGCGACGCGGCCTTCGACAGCTACCTCACTGCGTTCGCCGAGCTGCTGCCGGCGCTGATCGCCGCCTACGACTCGCTGCCCAAGGACGACGCGCGCAGGGCAGCCCTGGCCGGTCAGATCGCGGAACTCCGGGGGTGGGATTATCGCTGGTCTGCGGCCTCGGTCCCGACCGCGCTCGCCGTGTCCTGGGGCGACACCCTCGCGGTGCTGGCCCGGCCCGCGGCGGCCAAGGCCGGGATGCCGGTGTACGAGTATATGGTGAAGCGTGCCACGTCCGCCGAGCGGCTGACCGCGCTGGCGGCGGCCTCCAGTCGTCTGGCGCAGGATTTCGGGTCCTGGCGCACGGCGTGGGGTGAGATCAACCGATTCCAGCGGATCTCGGGCGCGCTGCAGCAGCCGTTCAGCGACGCGGCGCCGAGCATCCCCGTGCCGTTCACGTCGGCCCGGTGGGGCTCGCTGGCATCGTTCGGCGCGCGCACGTATCCCGGTACCAAACGCAGGTACGGCACCTACGGGAATACCTTCGTGGCCGTGGTGGAGTTCGGGCGGGACAGCGTGCGCGCGATGGCGGTAACGGCAGGCGGGGAAAGCGGAGATCCGGGCTCGAAGCACTTCAACGATCAGGCCGAACGGTACGCGCGCGGGGCGCTCCGGCCGGTGTACTTCTATCCCGCGCAGCTGCGGGGGCATACCGAGCGAACGTACCGGCCGGGAGAGTAGCCGGGGGGGCGGTCCGCCGTCCCGCTGTCCTCCCGAGCGACGGGAGGGATCTGCTCGAACGGTTCCGGAAACCCGTGG
>DASSMN010000382.1:0-6051 GCA_035688885.1 Gemmatimonadales bacterium | reverse complement strand
CCGACCACCACCGAGCTGGCCAACCAGCCGGACGGGTCGGGCGGATTCAATCCCGATCTGGGACCACAGCGCGCAGTCAACTACGAGATCGGCGCGCGCGGCCAGCCCGCTCCGGGCGTGACCTACTCGGTCGCTCTGTTTCTCGGCCGGATCAAGGACGCAATCGTTCAAGTCGGCGAGATCGGCGGGCGGGCGTTCTTCGGCAACACGGGCAGGACGCACAATGATGGCGCCGAGGTGGGCCTCAGCGTCACCCCCACGACCGGCCTCACGTTGAGCGGGGCCTACACCTACGCGCGCTATCGGTTCGCCAGCGGTCAGTTCGATGGCAACCGGCTCCCCGGCGTGCCCGAGCACTACTGGCGCTTCGGGCTGCGGACGGCCCTGTCCCGCGGCTTCTTCCTGGACGCGGACCACACCATCAGCACCTCACTGGTGGCCGACGACGCGAACACCATCTACGTGGACGCCTGGGGTGCCGGGGTCACCAACGGCCGGCTCGGCTGGCAAGGCGAGGTCGGCACCCTCCAGCTCAGCCCGTTCCTCGGCGTCAACAACCTGTGGGACCGCCGGTACGTGGGCTCGGTGACGCTGAACGGCATCGGCGGCCGCGACTTCGAGCCGGCGCCGCGGCGGGTGGTGTACCTGGGGATGGAGATTGGTTACCGCAAGCCGGTGGAGGGGCAGTAGGCCAGAGGGGGCGATAGGGCGACAGGCCGATAGGGCGCCATAGCCCTGGGCCTATCGCCTCATGGCCTACAACAAGCTCACCGGGTCCCGATCGATCACTACCCGCACCTCTCCCCCCCGCGCCAGCCGGGTCGCCGCGTAGCGCACGATCCGGCCCAGCACCTCCGACGACCCCTTGAGCAGCACGTGCCAGCGCCAGCGATCCTTGATCCGCGCCAGCGGGCAGGGCGCGGGCCCCAGCAGCGTTACCGGGAGCGCGTAGCGGGCCAGCAGGCCGTTGCACCAGTCGGCTACCTCGGTGGCACGGCGGCTCACCGCGCGCTCGTCGGGCCCTGAAATTACCAAGTTGACCAGCGAGGTCTCGGGCGGATACGGCGGCGATTCGCGCAGCGCGCGCTCCTGTCGGAGAAACCCTTCGGTATCGTGCTGCGCTGCCCAGACCAGCGCGTGGTGGGTTGGGTGCCGGGTCTGCACCAGCACGCGGCCGCCGCGGGGCCCTCGCCCGGCGCGGCCCGCCACCTGTGCCAGGAGCTGGAAGGTGCGCTCCGCGGCTCGAAAATCCGGCAGGTAGAGACCGGTATCGGCGTCCACCACGCCCACCAGCGTCACGTTGGGGAAGTCGAGTCCCTTGGCGATCATCTGGGTGCCCAGCAGCAGATCCACATCGCCGGCTTCCACCGAGGCAAGAATCCGCTGGTGAGACCACTTGGTGCTGGTCGTGTCCAGGTCCATGCGGGCCAGGCGCGCGTCAGGGTAGCGCTCCGCCAGCAGCCGCTCGAGCTGCTGGGTACCGAACCCCCGCATCCGCTGAACCGGGCTGGCGCAGGCTCGGCAGGTATACGGCAGCGGCTCTTCGTGGCCGCAGTAGTGACAGCGCAGGCCCGGTGGCGCGGTGTGGACCGTGAGCGAGATGCTGCAGCGGGGACATTGCCAGACCTCGCCGCAGTCGGGGCATTGGAGGAAGGCGGCATAACCGCGCCGGTTGAGCAGCAGCAGCGCCTGTTCCTTTCGCGCCAGGGTGCCGAGGATGGCCTCGTCGAGCGCTACCGACCATGCCACCGCACCGGTGCCGTCGACCGCGGGCGCCACGCGCAAGTCGATCAGCTCGACCGGCGGGAGCGGCCGCGCACCAATGCGCTCGGGAAGCCGGAGCAGCCGAAGCCGGCTCTCGGCCACGGCCATGGTCTCGAGCGACGGGGTAGCACTCCCCAGCACCAGGCCCGCCCCCTCGATCCGAGCCCGCACCGCGGCGACGTCGCGGGCATGGTAGCGCGGGGTTTCCCCATTCTTGTAGCTGGTCTCGTGCTCCTCGTCCAGCACGATGAGGCCAAGGTCGCGCACCGGCGCGAACACCGCGGAACGGGCGCCCACCGCCACGCGGCGCTCGCCGCGTCGGAGCAGCCGCCAGGCATCGGCGCGCTCGCCGTCGGACAGCGCGCTGTGCAGCACCGCCACCTGCTCGCCGAACGCACCTCTGAGACGGCTCACCGTCTGCGGCGTGAGCCCGATCTCGGGCACCAGCACGATGGCGCCCTTTCCTGCCGCCAGCACGCGCCGCACCGCCTCGAGATACACCAGGGTCTTGCCGCTCCCGGTCACCCCAAAGAGCACCGCGCCATCGCCCGGGCCCAGCGACTGCACGGCGGCGAGGGCCGCCTGCTGATCGGCCGAGAGGATCGCGGGCGGCGCCACGGCGGCGAACTCCGCGAACGGGTCACGCAGCCGCTCCGCCCGTCCCACGCGGACCAGCCCGCGCCGCTCGAGCCCGCGCAACACCGCCACGGTGAAGCCGAGCTGCCCCGTCACGTGGCTCACCAGCGCGTTCCCGCCGAGGGCTTCCAGGGCCTCATAGAGGCGGCGCTGCTGCCGGGCGCGGCGGAAGAGCTGGTCGCGCTCGAGCAGCGTGGGCGGCTCGCCCGCCAGGGTCACCATCCGCTCGGTCAGCACCGCGGCGTCGGTGTCGGGCGGCTCGACCCGGAGCGTCACCGCTCCGACCCGCGCGAGCCGGTCCAGTACTTCCCAGACGGGACGCTTGAGCCCCCGCGCAACGGCGCTCACCGGCGCCTCGCCGCGTTCCCCGAGCCAGGCGAGCACCTCCCCCGCGAGCCCGCCGGGCACCCGCGCGCCGCGCGCGGCGGCGGCGATGACCTGCGACTCGCCCCACATGCCGCCCGGCAGCATGCACTTGAGCGCCAGACCGAGCGGCGCGCCGTAGTAGCCGGCCATCCAGCGTGCGGTCTCCAGCAGACCTTCCGGAATCGCAGGATCCGCATCGGGCGCGGCCAGGACGTCGCGCGCCGCCGCGGCGGGCGCCGGCGCGTCGGCCGCCGCCACGATGCCGATCAGCTCGCGGCGACGCACCGGCACGACCACCCGGGCGCCGGGGACCACCCGGTCGCCCAGCGTCTCGGGAATGCGGTAGGTGTACGAGGAAGCGAGCGGAAGCGGGAGGGCGACCTGAGCGAAGCGCTCGGTCATCTCGCTCGGACGCCGAGGCCGGGCCCGTCGGGCAGGGTCACCTGGCCGCGCGCGATGCTCGCTCCGACGAAGGGATCGCTCGCGAGCAGCGCCGCCCCGTCCAGGTCCACGATGTCCACCAGCGGCGTGAAGTGCGCCGCCGCCGTGATGCCGAGCGAGCTCTCGATCATGCAGCCCACCATGACCATCATGCCGTGGGCCCGCGCCACCGCGATCATGCGGAGCGCCTCGCGCAGGCTGCCGCACTTGGCCAGCTTGATGTTGATCCCGTCGACCGCGCCGACCAGCGGCGGGATGTCCACCGCGGTGCAGCAGCTTTCGTCCGCGATGACGGGAATGGTGGCGCGGCGGCTGATCTCCGCCAGCCCGGCGATCTGGTCGGGCGGCAGCGGCTGCTCGAGCACGGTGACCCCGAACTCCTGCAGCACCGGCAGCATCGCGATCGCCTGCTTGACCGTCCAGCCGCAGTTGGCATCTACCCGGATCTCGCGATCGGTCGCGTCGCGGATGGTGCGGAGGATCTCCGCGTCGCGGTCGGTGCCGAGCTTGATCTTGAGAATGGGGTACTCGGCGGCCTCCCGCACCTTGAGGCGGACCCGCTCGGGCGTGTCGAGACCGATGGTGAAGGTGGATCTCGGCGCCTTGGCCGGATCGAGCCCCCACAGCCGATACAGCGGGATGCCGAGCCGCTTGCCCACGAGGTCGTGCAGGGCGCCGGACAGCGCCGCCCGCGCCGAGGCGTGAACGCGGAGCATGGACTCCCAGCGCCGCTCGGTCTCCTCGATGTCGAACGGATCGCACGGCATGGCGCCGGCGTAGACATTGAGCGCCGCCAGCACGGTTTCGGCCGTCTCGCCGTAGAACCGCGACGGTGTCGCCTCGCCCCAGCCCACGTTGCCGTCGCCGTCCTTGAGTCGCACCCAGATGGTCCGGTAGTCGCTCTGCCCACCCCGCGCGATGATGAACGGGTGCTTGGTGCGCAGCTCGAGGTACTCGGCTTCCATGTGCAGGTGCTCGGCCACGGGGTCCTCGGGGTGGCGGGCGGAGGGTGTGCTCGCGAGTCCGCGAGCCGGTGGGAGTTTAGGCGAGGGCGCGCAGGTGCGCCAGCGCGCCTTCGGCGAGGCGGGCCGGGATATAGCCGCCCTCGAGCAGCCCCACGATCGGCGTGTCGGGCAGCCGTTCGCGCAGTCGGCGGGTCAGGTCGGCGTAATGCTCGGGCTCGAGGGTGAAGCCGCCCAGCGGATCGCCCCGCATGGCATCAAAGCCGGCGGATACCAGGACCAGGTCCGGCCGCCAATCCGCGGTGGCCGCGACGAGGGCCGCCCACAGATCCTCGACGTAGCGGGCGGGCGGCGCGCCCGGGCCGCGCGGCACGTTGAAGATGTTCCCCACCCCGCGCTCGTCGGCCATGCCCGTGCCGGGGTACCAGGGATGCTGGTGCAGCGAAACGTAGCGGATGGTCTCGTCGTGCTCGACCAGCGCCTGGGTGCCGTTCCCATGGTGCACATCCCAATCCACGATCAGCACCCGGGGTCGACCCGCGCGCTGCGCGTGCCGCGCGGCGATGACCGCGTTCGAGAGGAGGCAGAAGCCCATCGCCCGCGAGGCCAGTGCGTGATGCCCAGGGGGCCGGACGCCAGCGAAGGCGTGGCCTCGACCGTCGAGCGCATGGTCCACCGCCGCCAGGACCGCGCCGACGGCCCCCAGCGCCGCCGACCAGCTCGCCTGGTTCACGATCGTGTCCAGGAACAGCGCCCCGCCACCCCGGGCGCTCATGGCCGCCAGCTCGTCGACGTAGGCGCGAGGGTGGACGGCGAGCACCGGATCGAGCGACGCGGGTGCTGCCTCGCGGACCGCCACCGCCGGCTCGGCACGGACCCGCTCGAGCAGCACGCGCAGCCGAGCCGGCGTCTCCGGGTGATCGGGCCCGGGGTCGTGCCGCAGACAATCCGGATGGGTGAACAGGGGAACGGCCACGACCTACCGAACCGGTCTCCGTCGCTTGGGCAGGACGATCAGCGCCCCGTTGGGCACCACGCCCGCCTGCGCCAGTGATTCGGACTCGTCCTGCAGCTCGGCGCCACGGAACTTGAGCACGTAGCCGCGGGGGTCGCGCATGACCCGAGTCGCCTCGAGGGCCCGGCGCTTGACCTCCGCGAGCGGCGTGGCGCTCGGTAGATCGAGCAGGACCTCGTCCCAGACGTCCTGCACCATGACGCGGACCGGGAGGGTGTCGCTCATGCGGGCTGCTCCGCGGTGGGCAGGGTGGAGAGAAACCGATCCACAGCCTGATCGAACAGCAGCGTGGAGGCGCGCACCCGCGTGCCGCCCGGGGTCTGAGTCACGGCGATGGCGATCTCTTCCCCGCCCTGCCCGCGCAGCGTGAGATAGCCGGGGCCTTCCTTCTCGGGAAACGCCGCCTGCATGGGGACGCGCTCGGCAAAGAACCGCTTGGCCCGGCGCAGCACCTCGCCGTGGTCCAGCGTCGTCGTGCATTCGTAGACCATGCCCAATTCCATGGCTGGGGGAAGTAGAGGGTCAGTCCGCGCCGCGGTCCGAACGCGAGCCGCCGGGAAGATAACTGTCCGGCTGGACCACCTGCACGGCGGCGTGATACGTGGTAACCGGCCGGAACAGCGCCAGGACCCCCGGCTTTCGCCGGAGCACCAGCACCACGTCACCCTCCGGAGCGTCGGCCAAGCCTTCCAGCACCAGAAAGGCGGGGAGCGAGGCGTCCACCGGCAAGGCGACGAGGTAATCCCGTCCGCCCCAGTGGAGCGACAGCGTGCCTGGCAGCTCGCGCACGATCCGGTCGAGGAACACGTCGTCTTCCACCCGCCAGGCGTCGTCTCCGATGGGGGCGCCCGACAGAAAGAACAACGG
>DASSMN010000476.1:0-4829 GCA_035688885.1 Gemmatimonadales bacterium | reverse complement strand
ACGACCACCAGGCCGAACGCCCCGACCGGCGACACCGCCGCGCCTCGGGTGAGCTGGTTGGCGAGCATCCACGCGCCCATCCAGGGCAGGAAGGTGCCCACCATCCACCACACGGGGTGGTACCACCAGTTGGCCCCGCCGCCGATGTCCAGCCAGCGGTGACCGTAGGTGCCGATGTTCTGCAGCACGGTCACGTCCACCAGGAGAAACACAATGGCGGCGCCCAGTCCGATACCGGCCGCGCCGGCGATGCCCTCGATGGTCCGCGGTCGGGTCCACAGACCCGGCAGCAGGATCACCCCCGCGAGTCCGATGAGCGCGAGGATGCCGAGCAGGACCGTCTGGACTACGCCGTCCAGGAGGAGCCGCGACACCAGCGAGATCAGCAACACGATCAGCGATTCGAACACTCCCAGCATGACCGCGCCGCGCACGATCGAAGGGATGTCGGTGAGGTCGTGATCCGCGCGCAGCTCCATCGCCGATTGCATGCCGTCTCCCGGGGCGTAGATGGTGGTGGGCGAAGTATACGTAGCGGCCGACCGGCGAGCCAAGGCCTCAGCTCCCCCACACCAGCACGGTGACCAGGTCGGTCACGGCCCAGGCGGCGAGCGCCCGGTACATGCCGCGCTCGTGCGCGGCCGGTCCCCAGCTGGCCCAGCGCGCGCGCCACGGGAGCAGCACCACGGCCCAGGCCAGGAGTGCCACCGCCAGCGCCGCCCAGCGCCAGCGGTCCGAGGCTCCCGCCCGCCACCCGGCCATGACCCCCCCGACGGCGAACAACACGAACGCGAGGGCTGCCGCCGACAGCGCGACGGTGAGGCTTCGGCGCACGCCGAGCGCGCTGGCGAGCGTGCGGTCGCCTCGCCGCACGTCCTCCTCCACCTGATAGAGCTGGGTGAGCGGGTAGAGTGCCGCGAACAGCGGGCAGAACGCCAGCAGGACCAGGCCGCGGGCGGGGTCGAAGGGAACCCCGGTGGCCGCCCATCCGGCCGCCGGCGTCAAGGTCCCGAATCCCCACATGTTGATGAGCCAGTCGGCGCCGGCTACTGCCTTGAGTCGAAGCGGCGGCACGGAATAGGCCACCGACAGGACAACGCAGACGGCGTACAGCATGGGGAACGGCTCCGGCAGTCGGAAGGCCAGCACCTGGCCTATGCCCATGAGCGCGATGCTGTACCCGGCGAGGTGGCGCGGCGGTGGCGGCGGGCGGCGGAGATAGGCGACGTCGCCTTCATCCCGGTCGAAGGCACTGTTGAGGGCCAGCGTACCGCCGTTGAGGCAGATGACCCAGAGGCCCAGTCCGACGAGCGCCGCCCCCAGCCGCTCACCGCTGGCAGCGCCCGCCAGTCCTACCGCGAGCAGATAGCCTACCGCCGTATGCGCGGCCATGATCGGCCATTCGGCGGGACGCAGATGCAGCAGGTAGTCGAGCCGGCGCCCGACCAGCCGGTAGCCGGCCTCGCGCGCCCCGCTCACCACTCCAGGCCGAGATGCCCGGCGGCAAAGCGGAGCCCGCGGAGCGTGAGATCGGGATCGGTGTCCTGGATCGTGGTGGTGAGCGGCGCCACGACGCTCGCGAGCCCCCCGGTGGCCACCACCTGCGGCTCCCGCCCCCCCGGCCATTCGGCGCGGATCCGGCGCAGCAGGCCGTCCACCGCGTCGGCGGTGCCGTAGAGCACCCCGGCCTGGATGCATTCCTCCGTCCGCCGGCCGATGACTCGGGGCGGCGCCCGCAGCTCGGTCGCGGGCAGCTTGGCGGTTCGTCGGGTGAGCTGGTCGGCCGCCGTTCGGAGCCCCGGCATGATGACGCCGCCCAGGAACCGGCGCTCGGCCGTGACGCAGTCGAAGGTGGTGGCGGTACCGAAGTCCACCACGATCGTGTCGCGGTGATAGAGCTCCACCGCGGCGAGCGCGTTCACGATGCGGTCCGCCCCGACGCTCAGCGGCTCGTCCACGTCGAGGGTGATCGGCAGCGGCGAGCGGGCGTCGATCTGGAGGCCGGCACACCCGGTCGTGCCGGTGATGCCGGCCATCAGATCCTGGGTCACCGACGGCGCGACCGAGGCCAGGCACACGGCGCGCACCTCGTTGGGCGAGTGGCCGGCCGCCAGGAGAAACCCGCCGATCGCGCTGCCCCATTCGTCCGGCGTGCGACCCGGGTTGGTGGTCAGGCGCCAGTGGGCGTCGAGGTCGGCGCCGCGGAACAGTCCGACTGTGATCTCGGTGTTGCCGATGTCGAGGGCCAGCAGCATGGGATGCTCTCAGGTCGCGGATCGGGCCGAGGCTGCCGCGGGATCAGTGGCGAGGAGGACGGTGCCGGTGCGCGCGGTCGCCATGGTACCATCGTCGCGGCGCACCAGCAGGGCGCCGTCGTCGGCGATGCCGGCCGGTGTGCCGGCCACCGGCGCCACGATCGATCGGCCGCGGAGCCAGTCGCGGGCGGCGAAGCGAGCCTGCTCGCGGTCGGTGAGCGGCCCCGCGGCGGCGTCGACCTCGCGCAGCGCCGCGATCATCGGCTCCGCCAGCGCCTCCGCGGTGACGTCCGGCAGCAGATCGTTCAAGCGGGCAGCGCGGGCGGCGAGGTCCGCCGGCGGCCGGTTCTCGACGTTGAGCCCGAGCCCGATCACGATCCAGGCGAGCGCGGTGCCTTGCCAGCGCGCCTCGCACAGGATGCCGCCGATCTTCCGCTCGTCGAGCATCAGGTCGTTGGGCCACTTGAGGCGAACCCGGTCGCCCTCGCCCAGCCGGCCGAGCCGCTCGGCGACCGCGAGTCCGGCGCGGAGGCTCACCAGCTCCAGCCCGGCCGCCGCCGGCCGGGACAGCACGCTGAGCCAGAGGCCCCCCGGCGGCGAGCTCCAGGTGCGGCCGCGGGAGCCGCGTCCGGCCGCCTGCGCCCGAGCCACCACCGCCGTGCCGGCGGGGGCGCCGCCCTCGGCCAGCGCGTGCAGCGAGTCCATCGTCGAGCCGACCCCGTCCAGCCGAACGATCGTCGCGTCGGTCACCGGAGAATCAGCAGCAGCAACACGCCCAGCGCCAGCCGGTACCAGGCGAACACGGTGAAGCTGTGATGCGACACGTAGCGGATGAAGACCTTGACGACTACCAGCGCGGACACGAACGCGACCAGGAAGCCGACCGCGAAGACCGGTGCGTCGGCCGCGCTCAGCTCGCTCCGGCTCTTGAACAGATCGTAGAGCGTCGCCGCGAACATGACCGGGATGGACAGAAAGAACGAGAACTCGGTGGCGGCGCGGCGGGAGAGCCCCAGCGCGTAACCACCCATGATGGTGGCCCCGGAGCGCGATGTGCCCGGCACCAGCGACAGGATCTGCGCCAGCCCGATGCCGAGCGCGGTCGGCGGTCGCACGGCCGTCACCTCATCCACGCGCTCGGTCGGCTGGAGCCACTCGATCAGCAGAATGAGGAGGCCGCCCACGATCAGCGCCAGCGCGACGACCAGGGGTGTGAACAGCCGCTCCTTGATCCAGTCGTGCGCGAGGAAGCCCACGATCGCGGCCGGCAGGAACGCGATTCCCAGGTTGAGCAGGAACCGCCGGCTCGGCTCCTCCCGCCCGGCGGCCGCCACCGCGTGGACCAGCCGATCCCGATAGAGCCACACGATCGCCAGGATGGCGCCGAGCTGGATGAAGATGTCGAATGTCTTGGAAGCGGCGCCGGTCTGGCCCAGCCAGTAGCTGGCGAGAATGAGATGGCCGGTGGAGGAGACCGGAATGAACTCGGTCACGCCCTCGACCAGGCCGAGGACCGCGGCCGTGAGCAGCGGTTCAGCGGCCATCGGCGCGGCTCGCGGCAGGCACGCCCCGCAGGGTCTCCTCGTAGAGGGCCTCGTACATCGGCACGACGTGATCGGCGGAGAACGTCTCCGCTTTGGCGATGGCCGCCGCTCGCATCGCCGCGTGCCGGGCCGGGTCGCGGAGGAGCTCCACCGCGCGTCGTCCCATTGCCTCCACCGACCCTACCGGCTCGAGGATGCCGTTCACGCCGTCGTCCACCACCTCGGGCAGCCCGCCGGCGCGGCTGGCCACCACCGGGGAGCCGCACGCCATGGCCTCGAGCGCGGCGAGACCGAACGACTCGGTCTGGGACGGCAGGAGGAAGAGATCGCTGCACTGGAGCAGGGTCGCCACCGAATCGAGCCGGCCCAGAAACCGGACGTCCTGGCTTACCGACAGCTCGCGGGCTTCGTGCTCGGCGTCCACCCGATCGGGCCCGTCGCCCACCATGACCAGGACCGCCGGCATGGCACGGCGGATCCGGGCGAACACCCTGATCACGTCCTTGACCCGCTTCACTTCCCGGAAATTGGACACGTGGGTCACGACCTTGGTGCCCGGCGGGGCCACCGGGCTGGCGCCGCCCGGCTCGGCGGGACGGTACTCCGCCAGGTTCACGAAGTTGGGGATCACTCGGAGATCGCAGCTGACGCAGCCGAACGCGCGGTAGGTCTCGTCGCGGAGGTACGCCGACACCGCGGTGACCTCGTCGCTCTGCTCGATGGAGAACTTGGTGATCGCGTAGAAGCTCGACTCCTGTCCCACGAGCGTGATGTCGGTGCCGTGCAGCGTCGTGATCACTCGAAGCGGGCGCTCGCCGTTGAGCATCTGGCGCGCGAGGTACGCGGTGGTCGCGTGGGGGATGGCGTAGTGGACGTGCAGGAGCTCGAGGCCTTCCCGCAGCACCACCTCGTGCTGCTTGGAGGCCAGCGCGAGCGTGTAGGGAAAGTGATCGAACAGCGGGTACCGCCCCATCCGGGTTTCCACCTGATGGAAGTAGATGCGCTCGGTGTAGCCGTGGAGCCGGAACGG
>DASSMN010000277.1:0-4150 GCA_035688885.1 Gemmatimonadales bacterium | reverse complement strand
GCGCCGGTAACGCGGGGGTAGCGAACCACCCCAGCCGTGGAGGGTGCCATGCCTGCCGAGTCGGAGGCGGTCCAGCGGAGACGTAGCCGGCGTCGCCTGGCGCCGTTCTGGGTGCCGCTGCTGCTCGGGTTCATGAGCCTGGCCAGCGCGCTCAGCCGTCCGCGGATGGCGGACGTGCATGGGTCCGACATCGTGCAGCTCATCGCGAGTGGCATGTGCTTCGGCGTCGCGCTGACCACCCTCATCATGTTCCTCCGGGATCGACGCTCTTCCTGACGGATCGGTTACCCATGCGAGTCACGCGCCTGGTCATTCTGACGGTCCTGGCGGCCTGCGCGCCGCACACCGACGTCTCCGCCGATCGGGCCGAGCTGCTCCGGCTTCATGAGCAGGCCCGGACCGCACACCTCGAGAAACGGCCCGACCTGCTGGTCGCCTCGTTCGCCGATACCCTGCTCGACATTTCCGACGGCCTGGTCTCGCCCCGGACGCGGGAGCAGAACCGGGCACGGTTTCAGCGCTACTTCGACCGGGTGAACTTCCAGCAGTGGGACGACATCGCGCCGCCGCGGATCCGGATCTCGCCCGATGGCCGGATGGCGTATGTCGTGGTGCAGAAGAGCGTCCTGCTCACCTCGCAGGCCGGCGGCGGGCAGCCGGCGGCCGAGCACACCGTGTTCGCCTGGGTGGAGATCTACGAGAAGCGGAACGGCAAATGGACCCTCATGGCCGTCGCGTCAACCGACCGGCCCGGCGCGGCCTAGGCCAGGCCGGCCGATGCACACCCTCGCGCAGGTCCAGTCGTGGTACGCCGACCACTGTAACGGCGAGTGGGAGCATCACCACGGCGTAACCGTCGAGTCGCTCGACAACCCGGGGTGGCGGGTGCGCATCGATCTCCGCGGCACCGCCCTCCAGCGGCGTCCGTTCGTCCCGCTCCGGCGGCCCGAGCCCGATCCGGAATGGATCGTCTGCGAGGTGAAGGACGGTCACTTCGAGGGGGCTGGCGGGCCCTACATGCTGGAGGAGATCCTGCAGCGGTTCCTGCAATGGGCGGGCACACCGGAGGGGTGACCGGAGGAGCCTCGGCCGGCTCGTGCCCGCCGGGAGTTCACCGTCGCTCCGGCCGGAGCGCCGGTGATACTCCGGCAGATCACGGCGCGGAGCCGGGCCGCCGCCGCCCCGCCCGCATCGCCAGCACCAACATCCCGATCCCGAACACCAGCAGCACCACGCCCCACCCGAGATTGACGTTGGTCCCCAGGGACCGGGCATAGATCGCCGGGTCGGACACCAGCCCGTATCCCACCAGCAGCACGCCGTCGATCGTGAACATGAGGCCGATCGGAAGCCGAAGGTCGAGATTCATCGCCCGCTCACCAGAAGATGATGTTGAGGATGAGAGTAAGCGCCAGGGCCACCGCGCCCAGCGCGCCTGGACGCCGGTACCAGGCCAGCTCATCGTCCCGCTGCCGCGGCGTGAGCGAGTAGACCAGCCCGCCCAGCTCGTCGTCCGTCTTGTGACGTGGGGTGGCCAGCGAAATCAGGATCGTGGCCAGGAAGCACGCCGACCATGCGACGATGGCGGTCCAGAAGTTCTGCGCCATCTCGCTCGGATAGACCTGGACCACCGGGCCCAGGAACCCGCCCTTGAGCCCCGCCACGGCGCCGCGAGGCAGGGTAAGCCCGTGATGGATGGCCGCGGCCGCCGTTCCGATCAGGAGCCCGAAGAAGGCGCCGTGGCCGGTGGTCCGCCGCCAGAACATTCCCAGCAGGAACGTCGCGAACAGCGGCGCGTTCACGAACGCGAACACCAGCTGGAGCATGTCCATGATGTTGTTGAACCGGGTGGTGGCGTACGCCGCCGCCACGCTGGCCGCGATGCCGAACACAGTGGCCGCGTGCCCCATCCGGAGATAGTGCCGGTCGGTCTGCCCGGGCCGGATGTAGGACTGGTAGATGTCGTAGGTCCAGACCGTGTTGAACGCGGTCACGTTGCCCGCCATCCCCGACATGAAGGACGCCATGAGGGCGGTGAGGCCCAGCCCCAGCAGCCCCGACGGCAGGTAGTGCGCCAGCAGCACCGGGACCGCGAGGTTGTAGTTGGGGGTGCCATCGCTGCCTACCGGCAGCAGGCCGCCTCGGCTGGTGTGGAGCGCGATCGCGATCATCCCCGGGACGATCACCAGGAACGGAAACAGCATCTTGGGGATGGCCGCGAAGATCGGCGTGCGCCGCGCCGCGGTCATCGACTCGGCGGCCATGGCGCGCTGGATGACCAGGAAGTCGGTGCACCAGTAGCCGAACGAGAGCACGAACCCCAGTCCCATCACCATGCCGAACCATTCGACGCCCATCGGGTTGCTGGCGGCGGAGCCGAGATTCCGCCAGGACTCGGACCAGGCGCCGGCCGGATATCCCGCGTTGGTAGCCACCGGCACCAGCTTGGCCGAGAGCCCCGACCAGCCGCCCACGTCCTTGAGGCCGAGCAGCACCAGCGGGAGAAATCCCAGCACGATCAGGAAGAACTGGAGCACCTCGTTGTAGATCGCCGAGGTGAGCCCGCCCAGGAAGATGTACGCCAGCACGATGATGGCCGACAGGATGACGCTGGTGTGGAAGTTCCACCCCAGCACCAGCTCCAGCAGCTTGGCCAGGGCGTACATCGAGATGCCCGACGAGAACACCGTCATCACGGCGAAGGTGATGGCGTTGAGTCCGCGGGTCTTCTCGTCGAACCGGAGCCGGAGATATTCCGGAACCGACCGGGCCCGCGACCCATAGTAGAACGGCATCATGAAGATGCCGACGAACACCATGGCCGGAATGGCGCCCACCCAGTAGAAGTGGCTGGTCATCATCCCGTACTTGGCGCCCGAGGCCGCCATGCCGATCACCTCCTGGGCACCCAGGTTGGCCGAAAGGAAGGCCAGGCCGGCAATCCAGGAGGGAATCGAGCGGCCCGAGAGGAAGAAGTCCTCGCTGCTTCGGACGTACCGGCGGAGCGCCCAGCCGATGCCGATCACGAAGGCGAAGTAGACGATCAGGATCGCGTAGTCGATCGCACCGAGCTGGATGAGGCGCACGTCGGGGCTTCCGGAAGTCGGGACCGGGGCGGGATGGGCGGCACGCGTCTCCTCGAGACGCCCGCGTATGTTCAGCAGCCTGCCGCGCGGGCGCAAGTGCCGCTGGTCGCGCGCCCCCTGGACGGCTTACTTTGTCGCGGCCGCTGGATCCCGAGCAGCCCACTCACCATCGAGAGGAGCCGGCCGTGAGCCCTTCGACGCAGGGAGAGCTGCGCGCATTGCGCGCGCTGGCCCGGCGCATGGGCGTCCACACCCGCTACATCGATGGCCTCGGGCAGCGCGTGACCGTGAGTCCCGAGACGCTCCTGCGGGTCTGTGCCGCGCTCGGCGCTCCGGTCGAGCGGCCGGCCGATGCCGCCGAGGCGCTGCGCGCGCGGCGGGCGGTGCGCCGGACCGAGGTGCTCGCCCCGGTGCTGGTGGCCTGGGACGGCGTGCTCCCGCCGGTTCCGCAGCTGCACGGTGCCGCACCCCGAGGGGAGCTCCGCGGAGCCGACGGCTCGGTCGGGGCCATCGCCGGTGCCCACGGCGAAGGGCATCGGCCCGCCCCGCTCGCGCCGGGCTACTACCACCTGCGCGTCGAGGCTCCCGGGGGGGTCGAAACCGCTACCGTGATCTCCGCGCCGCTCCACGCCTGGCGCCGGTCCGAGTCGGCGCGGAGCTGGGGCGTCGGCACCCACCTGGCCGCGCTGCGCTCGGCGCGGAGCCGCTCGATCGGCGACCTGCGCGACCTGCGCTCCGTGTGCGACTGGGTCCGCGCACGAGGCGGCGACCTCGTCACCGTGCTGCCGCTGCTCCCCACCTTCAATACCGAGCCCGCCGAGCCTAGTCCCTACGCTCCGGTCAGCCGACTGTTCTGGTCCGAGCTGGTGCTCGATCTGGGCGAAGCCCATCGCCCGACGGCCGCCCCCGCGACCCTCGACGTCCGCCGGGCCGACACCGAGGTCCGCTCGGCGCTGGCCGGGCGGCCGTCGCCCCCGGCCGACCGCGTGGATCACGAGCTGGCGAGCTACGCCCGGTTCCGCGGCGCCCAGGCCCGGCTGGGCCGCAACTGGCGCGACTGGCCC
>DASSMN010000189.1:0-2850 GCA_035688885.1 Gemmatimonadales bacterium | reverse complement strand
TGCCGGCCGCGCAGAGCTGGCTCACCAGCCGGATGTTCTTCCAGTCGAGCGTGGTGCGTGCGCCGGACACGAGCAGGCGACGGCGAGCGATGTCGGCCACGTAGCTGGCGCGCGACTGGTACGGCGGCAGCGACCGGTAGGTCCCGTCCTGCCGCAGCTCGTAGATCGAGATGCCGAAGTCGAAGTCGCGCTTGTTGGCCACCAGCTCGAGGTGGCCGGAGGGGAGGCCGCTGATCTCGGTGGCGGAGGGAAGCGGGTCGCCGGCGAACACCAGCGCGTTGGCGGTGTCGATGGCGGTGTCCGACACGCCACCGCCGGGCACGATGCGGCTCGAGTCCGAGCGGTCGGCCAGGTTCACCGTGAGCGACAGCATGGTGTCCCTGGCCGGCGGTTCGGCCACCAGGCGATGCCGGTTGCCGGCGGTGTCCGCGCTCAGGTACAGCCGAAGCGTGCCGTTCGCCATCGCGGCCACCGACGGCGCGTGCTTCCAGCGGTTGGCGCCCACCACTTCGTAGTTCACCTTGTCGCTCAGCAGCGCCGGCCTGACGCCGCGCTTCATCGCCCAGTCGAACCACTGGTAGCGGAGATCGGCGGTGATGTCGATCCGCGCCACCGGGTCGGTGGTGTAGCCGGCGATCGCCGTCGCGGTGTCGTTCAGTGCGCTCACCACGCCGCGCTGCGCCTGGAAGTGATCGTAAGGCCCGATCAGCAGGTAGTGCTCAGCCCGTGGGTTGTAGCGGTAGTGCTGGGTGAGGTAGTAGAGCGCCGCGCCGGGTCCGCCGAAGTAGTAGCCGGCGGTCTGGAGCACCGGAATCCTGACGGCGCCGAATTCCTTTCCGTACGGAATCATCCGCTGCCAGTACGCGTCGTAATCCGGGTGCGCCATCCACTGCTGCCAGATCGGATTGGGTGTGCCGTCTATCCGGTCCATGTCGCGATAGGCGCGGCCGCTGGCATACCAGCTGTTGTACACCCGGTTCCAGCGGGCGCGGTCGTTGTAGGTGCTGTCGTCGAGCGTCTTGGTATCGGTGGTGTAGAAGGGCCACGGATAGACGAAGCTCCACGCGACGTTGCCCTCCATCGGCACGTCCACGCCCGGCGCCACCGGGGCCCCGACCATGATGGCCTTGAGCGCGGGCGGAGCGCGCCTGGCCGCGGCCCAGGGCGTCATCCCGGAATAGCTGCCGCCGTACATGCCCACCTGGCCGTCGCTCCACGGCTGGCGCGCGATCCAGTCGATGAGCGCAACCGCGTCGGCGCCGTCGTGCACGTAGGGCACCGGCGCGTCGGGACTGCACAGCTTGCCCCGGGTAAATCCGAGCACCGCGGCGTAACCATTGGAGGCGTTCCGGCGGAGGTCGGCGATGAGCGAGGCGGTGTCGGCGTAGATGGTGAACTGGAGCAGCGCGGGCAGCCGCGGCGCCGAGCGGGAGCGCCACACCATGGCGCAGACGGTGGCGCCATCGGGTGTCTTCACCGGGATGTTGGATTCCATCGCGTAGCGCCGCGCGTCGTCCTCGCGCACCAGCGCCGCGGCCGCGGGGCCGAGCTCCCGGTAGGCCTCCGCGATCTGCATGGCGCGGAGCCAGGCCACCGCGTCGCGGATCGCCATGGTGGTGTCCGTCGAGGCGATGGGCGGCGCCTCAGGCGGAGGCGCGAGCAGCCCGCGGGCCACCAGCGCGGCCGTGCGGTCGTCGAGCCGGGCAAAGCGCTCGCGGAACGCGCGGGCGAACGCCGAGTCGAACCCGCCCGCGCTGTCGCCCTGGAGCCGCTTGGCGCGGAGATAGAGCTCGTACTGCTGATTGACCGCGCGGCCCCGCGCCGAGGTGTCGGCGTACATGGCCCAGGCGCGGCGCCAGTTGGCCATGGCCACCTGGGCGTCGGCGTAGCGATGCGCCAGCAGGTAGAGATGGAACAGGTTGTCCTGCACCGCCGCCTCGTTGCCGTTCTGATACAGCTGGACGGCTCGGCCGGCCATTCGGCCCAGCGTGGCGGAGCGGGTGGAAGAATCGGCCAGCGCGCGAGCGGGGAACGTGAGCTGTTGCGCCGGCAGCGAGGTCGGGAGCGCCAGCGCCACCAGCAGGGCAAGCGATCGGAGCATCAGCATCCCGGGCTGTCGTGGATGCCGGTTGGACGGCCTGTCGCGAGACAACGTTTCACCGGCGGGGATGGCGGCTCCCTCGCCCGGCTACTCAGCCGAGCGGGTGGCGACGATGGCCGTGTCCACCGGGGTGCAGAGCCCGGAGGAGACGCCGCCCGGCGTGGTCACCGTCATGGTGAGGGCAGTGTGGACGTGGATCCGGAGGGTGTCCTCGCCGGCGAAATCACCCCGCACCCTGAGGCGCCCCGCCAGCGATCCGGAGAACCCCTCGCGACGCGCGGTGCCCTTCACCGGGCCCGCGAAGCTGAACTTGCCGGCCGACGGGTCGATACGGAGCCGGAGCGCGTAGACGTCCAGGTGAGTCATGCCCTGACCGGTGACCGCGACGTCGGAGGTGATCTCGAGCGAATCGGCACCGTGCTGCTTGGTGAACACCCGGCCGACGGTCACGTCCACCGCCACGGCGCCCGCGGTGCAGGTGGTGGCGAAGGCGGGCGCGAGGCTCCAGGTGCCGTCGAGCGGGCCGACGCGCGCGCTGCGCGCGGGAGCCGGCGCGGCGGTGAGCAGGCCGCCGGCGAGCGCGAGAAGCGCGGGCCGAATCATGGGTGGCCTGGGCTATGGATGAAGGCGGCTCGTTTCATGGACGACGAAGCTTGGTGCGGGGATGACAATAGTATAGCGGAGAAGCGAGGGTGGGCCCTGCGCGGACCCGGAACGAGTCACCCTGAGCGAAGCAGAGGGAGCATGCT
>DASSMN010000324.1:0-9724 GCA_035688885.1 Gemmatimonadales bacterium | reverse complement strand
GCTCCCGCCCCGCGAACGCCCGCAGCTCGAGCCCAAGCTCCGCCTCAGCGGCCTCGAGCCGCTCACGATCGGTCCCGACAGCATCTTCGCCAACGTGGGCGAGCGCACCAACGTCACCGGCTCGCGCAAGTTCGCCCGCCTGATCCTGTCGGACGACTACGAGGCCGCCGTCGAGATCGCGCGCCAGCAGGTGGACAATGGCGCCAACATGATCGACGTCAACATGGACGAGGGCATGCTGGACTCGGCCGGGGCGATGGTGCGATTCCTCCAGCTCATCGCATCGGAGCCGGACATCAGCCGAGTGCCGGTGGTGATCGACTCGTCCAAATGGTCGGTCATCGAGGCCGGGCTCAAGTGCATTCAGGGCAAGGGCGTCGTCAACTCGATCAGCCTCAAGGAGGGCGAGGAGGAGTTCGTCCGGCAGGCCACGCTGGTGCGCCGCTACGGCGCGGCCGTGATCGTCATGGCGTTCGACGAGCAGGGGCAGGCCGACACGGTCGAGCGCAAGGTGGCGATCTGCACCCGCTGCTATCGGGTCCTCACGGAACGGGTGGGCTTTCCGGCCGAAGACATCATCTTCGACCCGAACATCTTCGCGATCGGCACCGGCATCGAGGAGCACAACCACTACGCGGTCGCCTACATCGAGGCCACTCGACGCATCAAAGCGACGCTTCCGCACGTGCAGGTAAGCGGCGGGGTGAGCAACGTCTCATTTTCCTTCCGCGGCAACGACCCGGTGCGCGAAGCGATCCACGCGGTGTTCCTGTACCATGCCATCGAGGCCGGCATGGACATGGGCATCGTGAATGCCGGGCAGCTGCCGATCTACACCGACATCCCACCCGACCTGCTCCAGCTGGTGGAGGACGTGGTCCTCAACCGCCGCCCCGACGCCACCGACCGGCTACTGGCCGCGGCCGATCAGGTCAAGGGCAAGCTGACCGGCCAGGCCGCCGACCTCGGGTGGCGCCAGGCACCGGTGCAGGAGCGGCTCACCCACGCGCTGGTGGAAGGCATCGCCGACTGGATCATCGAGGACACCGAGGAGGCCCGCCATCAGTTCGAGCGGCCCATCGAGGTCATCGAAGGCCCGCTGATGGCGGGCATGAACGTGGTCGGCGACCTGTTCGGCGCGGGCAAGATGTTCCTGCCGCAGGTGGTGAAGAGCGCCCGGGTGATGAAGAAGGCGGTGGCGCATCTGGTGCCCTTCATCGAGGCGGAGCGCGATCCGTCGGCCGCCACGCGGAGCAACGGCCGGGTGCTGCTCGCCACCGTCAAGGGCGACGTGCACGACATCGGCAAGAACATCGTCGGCGTGGTGCTCCAGTGTAACAACTACGAGGTGATCGACCTCGGCGTGATGGTGCCGGCCGCGAAGATCCTGGAGACGGCCCGGCGCGAGCGGGTGGACATCGTGGGCCTGAGCGGACTGATCACGCCCTCGCTGGAGGAGATGGCATTCGTGGCCGGGGAGCTCGAGCGCGAGGGGTTCCGGATTCCGCTGCTGATCGGCGGGGCCACCACCTCGCGGGTGCATACCGCGGTCAAGATCGAGCCCAACTACAAGCAGGGCCCCACGGTGCACGTGCTCGACGCCTCGCGCGCGGTGAGCGTGGCCGGCAGCCTGCTGAGCCGCACGCTGCGCGATGGATTCGTCGCCGACGTGCGCCAGGAATACCAGACGGTGCGGGCCGAGCGGGGCCGGCGCGCGTCCAGCGAGCGGCGACAGCCGCTGGAGGCCGCGCGGCGGAACCGGCTGACGATCGACTGGGCGGCCGTCCCACCGCCGGCCCCCTGCTCCACGGGGCTCACCGTGCTCGACGACTACCCGCTCGAGGATCTGGTCGAGCGCATCGACTGGACCCCCTTCTTCCAGACCTGGGAGCTGCCGGGACACTACCCCGTCATCCTGAACGACCCCAAGGTCGGCCCTGCGGCCACCGGGCTGTTCCGCGACGCGCAGGCCCTGCTCGAGCGGATCGTGCGAAACCGCCTGCTCCGAGCGCGGGCCGTGTTCGGGGTGTTCCATGCCAACGCGGTGGGGGACGACATCGAGCTCTACGCCGACGAGGACCGCCGCGAACAGCTGGCCGTCATCCACACGCTTCGCCAGCAGATGATCAAGCCGCCCGGCCGCCCCAACCTCGCGCTGGCGGATTACGTGGCGCCGCGGGAATCGGGCGTGGCGGATTACGTCGGGGCGTTCGCCGTGACGGCCGGTGTGGGGCTGGACCGGCTGGTGGCGGAGTTCGAGGGCGCCCATGACGACTACAGCGCGATCCTGGCCAAGGCCCTGGCCGATCGGCTGGCGGAAGCGTTCGCGGAGCGGCTGCACGAGCGGGTGCGGCGGGAGTACTGGGGGTACGCGTCGAGCGAGTCGCTCGACAACGCCGACCTGATCCGGGAGCAATACCAGGGAATCCGTCCGGCGCCCGGGTATCCGGCCTGCCCCGACCACACCGAGAAGCGCACGCTGTTCGAGCTGCTCCGGGCGGAGTCCAATGCGGGCATCACGCTGACGGAAAGCTGCGCCATGCTCCCCGGCGCCTCGGTCAGCGGGTACTACTTCTGGCGCCCCGAGGCGCAGTACTTCGGCGTCGGCAAGATCGAGCGTGATCAGGTCGAAGACTACGCCCGCCGGAAGGGCCAGGACGTCGCGACCATGGAGCGCTGGCTGGCGCCCAACCTCCACTACGAGCGCTAGCGTGCCGACCCTGCGCGATCTGCTGGCCGACGGTCGGGTCCACGTGGTTGACGGGGCCATGGGCACCATGCTGTACGGACGGGGCGTGTTCCTCAACGTCTGCTACGACGAGCTCAACCTGCGGCAACCCGACCTGGTGCGCGACATCCACCGCGAATACGTGCGCGCCGGCGCCGAGCTGATCGAGACCAACACGTTCGGCGCCAACCCGCTCAAGCTCGCCAATCACGGGTTGGCTGCCGAAACCGAGCGGATCAACACCGCCGCCGCATCGCTGGCCCGCGAGGCCGCCGGGAGCCGGGCCGCAGTGCTGGGGGCGATCGGTCCGCTGGGCGTACGGGTCGAGCCCTTCGGCGAGCTCTCGCTCGACGAGGCGCGGGCCGCGTACGAGCGACAGGTGCGCGGGCTGGTGGCCGGCGGCGTGGACGGCCTCATCCTCGAGACCTTCAGCGACGTGGCCGAGCTGGGCGCCGCGGTGCAGGCCATTCGCGCGGTGACCGACCTGCCGATCATCGCCCAGATGACGGTGGGGACCGACGGGAAGACCCACTACGGCACCGATCCGCTCGTGTTCGGCCCCGAGATTCAGGCGATGGGGGTGGACGTGATCGGGGTCAACTGCTCGGTCGGTCCGCACGGCGTGCTCGAGGCCGTGGAGAAGCTGGCCCGGGTCGTGACGCTGCCGATCTCTGCCCAGCCCAACGCCGGGCTCCCCCGTGAAGTGGGCGACCGGAAGATGTACATGGCCTCGCCCGAGTACATGGCGAGCTACGCCCGCCGGATGGTCGAGGCCGGGGCTCGCCTGGTCGGCGGCTGCTGCGGCACCACTCCGGACCACATCCGGGCGATCGTGGGATTCGTTCAGAGCGTGTCACCGCGCCACGCGTTCGACATGGGGACGCTGCCGCCGCCTGCCCCGGCGGTGGCCATGGAGCCGGTGCCGCTGGTGACGCGCTCCCGCCTGGGCGCCAAGCTCGCCGAAGGGCGGTTCGTCACCACGGTCGAGATCGTGCCGCCCAAGGGCGTGGACCCGACGCCCATGTTCGAGCAGGTGCGCCAGCTCAAGGCCGCCGGGGTGGACGCGGTCAACGTGCCCGATGGTCCTCGCGCCCAGAGCCGCATGGGTGCGCTGCTCTCCGCCGTCATGATCGAGCGCGAGGTGGGACTCGAGGCCGTCGTGCATTACGCCTGCCGGGACCGCAACCTGCTCGGCATGCTCTCGGACCTGCTGGGCGCGGCCGCGGCCGGCGTCCGGAACCTGCTCATCATCACCGGCGACCCGCCGAAGATGGGGCCGTACCCCGAGGCCACGGCGGTGTTCGACATCGACAGCATCGGCCTCACCAACATGGTGAGCCGGCTCAACCGCGGGCTCGATCCCGGCGGCAACCCGATCGGCCAGCCAACCAAGTTCGTCATCGGCGTGGGGGTCAACCCGGCCGCGCCCGATTTCGAGCGCGAGCTCAAGCGCTTCGCCTACAAGGTCGAGGCCGGCGCGGAGTACGCCATCACTCAGCCGGTATTCGATCTGGCCCAGCTGGACCGGTTCCTGACTCACGCGGAACGGTTCCGGATTCCGGTCGTGGCGGGCATCTGGCCGCTGGTGTCGCTCAGAAATGCGGAGTTCCTGGCCAACGAGGTGCCCGGCGTGAGCGTGCCCGACGTCATCATCGAGCGGATGCGCGCCGCCAGCGCGCACGGCAAGGAAGACGCGCTGGCCGAGGGCGTGCGCATCAGCCGCGAGATGCTGACGGCCGTGGCGGATCGAGTGCAAGGGGTGCAGGTCTCGGCGCCGCTCGGCCGAGTGTCGGTGGCCATCGAGGTGCTCGAGGCGGCGCCGAAGGCGGAAGGAAGACAAAACAGTCGGAAGGACGATCGGAGCGTGCAGGCGGAGATCGCCTGACGGCCAACCGGCCAGGTCCGGCGAGCAAAGGCGAGAATGTGCCTTTCCGACTATAATCTCCCCACCTAACCGCACCCGGGAGCCTCGCCCTATGCAGGACCTCCGCAGTTCCGCCCCCGCTCTGACCACGCTGTCGGAGGAAGAGCAGCTGTTCCGTGACGCCGTGCGCGACTTCGCGGAGACCGAGGTGCGCCCCCACGTGCACGCCATGGACGAGGCGGCCCAGTTCCGGGCCGACCTGATTCCGAAATTCTTCGAGCTCGGCCTCATGGGCATCGAGGTGCCCGAGCCGTTCGGCGGCGCCGGCGGCGGGATCTTCATGTCGGTGCTCGCCATCGAGGAGCTGGCCCGAGTGGATGCGTCGGCCGCGATCTACGTGGACGTCCACAATACCCTGGTCAACAACGGCTTTCTTCGGTGGGGCAACGACGAGCAGCAGCGGCGCTACTTCCCGCGGCTCACCAGCGGACTTCTGGGGGCCTTCGCGCTGTCCGAGCCCGGGAGCGGCAGCGACGCCTTCGCGCTGGCCACGCGCGCCGAGCGGAAGGGCGACCACTGGGAGCTCACGGGACGGAAGTTCTGGATCACCAATGGTGCCGAGGCGGGCGTTTTCATCGTGTTCGCCAACGCGGACCCCTCCAAGGGCTACAAGGGCATCACCGGGTTCATCGTCGAGCGGGAGTTCCCGGGCTTCGCCGTCGGCAAAAAGGAGAACAAGCTGGGCATCCGGGCCTCGAGCACGACGGAGCTCATTCTCGAGCAATGCCGGGTACCGGACGCGAACGTGCTGGGTCCCGTCGGGCAGGGCTACAAGATCGCGATCGAGACCCTCAACGAAGGACGGATCGGCATCGGCGCGCAGATGATCGGGGTTGCGACGGGCGCGCTCGAGGCGGCGACCGCGTACGTAAAGGAGCGCCAGCAGTTCGGGAAAACCATCGCGGAGTTCCAGGGGGTGCAGTTCCAGCTGGCGCAGATGGCGACCGATCTCGAAGCCGCCCGCCTCATGGTGTACAATGCGGCGCGTCTCAAGGACGCGGGCCAGCCGTTCGCCCAGCAGGCCGCCATGGCCAAGCTGTTCAGCTCGCAGGTGGCCGACCGCACCACGTCCCGCTGCCTCGAGCTGTTCGGCGGCTACGGGTACTCGAAAGAGTACCCCGCGGAGAAGTACTACCGCGACGCGAAGATCGGCACCATCTACGAGGGCACCAGCAACATGCAGCTCCAGACCATCGCCAAGACACTGCTCAAGTAGGCTGCCAGGCGCCGAAGCGCAAAGGGGACCTGCCCGCGGGCAGCTCCCCTTTGCGTCGGCATGCCGGACCCCGCTGGTCACGGCACCGAGTCGGCTCCGCTCCGCTTGGCCGAGTCCTGCCTGGTGGTGTCGATGGGCCCCACGGTGCTCATGCCACTGGTGGAGTCCTGCTGAGCCTTGCCGGGAACGGCGCGGCCGGCGCTGTCATGAGTGGCCGTGTCGGCCCGCATGGCCCCAGCAGCCGTGGGCATGGTGTCGGCCGATCGGATGTGCACCGTGTCGATGGGCGCAGCCCCGGTGCTCTGGTTTCGCCCCGACCCGGCGCAGGCTATGCCGGTGAGCGCGGCGAAGGCCGCAAGCCACGTGGCCCTGTGAGATCGCATGGCGTCCTCCCTCTGGTTGCCCGTGCCGGCCGCCGGTATGCTCGGCCTGGGAACGGACCGTGGTCCCCTCGCTACGCTGTCGTGGCACCAAGGCCGAGTGTACCGGACCCACGGGCCCCTGACCGTGAGCAGGGTCACCCGCATCTGGGCCCGGGATTTGCACTTGTGACGGCTGACCGGCTTTCCCCGCCGGCCGTGGCCAGCAGATCCGGTTGTGCCGCGTAACATCGTACCGAACATGGCGTTATAGGGTTGACTTGCCCGGCTGCTCAGGGCGATACATTCTCCCGCTCGATTGTAGCAGTCACCACTCGCAGGGACGCGCCGTGGGTCTTTCATCGCTTCGCCGTCGGATCGTGCTGCTGGCCCTGACGGCCTCACTCCAGATTCCGTTTGCGCCGCTGGCCGCGCAAACCGACACCGGGTGGCTCACCGAGCGGATGGACGCGTGGTATCATCGCGCCTACCGCTCGGCACCGGGCGAGTGGGGCATTGCCATCGCCGACCAGTCTGGGCACCTCCTGTGGAGCGAGGATCCCGACCAGGCGCTCATGCCGGCCTCGACGGTCAAGCTGTTCACTACCGGCTTCGCTCGCAGCGTTCTGGGCGGCTCGGCCCGACGGCCCACCCGCATCGTCGGCGTGGGGTCACTAGACAGCGTCACGGGGCAGTGGGTTGGTAGCTGGGCACTCGAGGTCAATGGCGATCCCTCGCTCGAGCGTGCGGAGGGGTCGGGCCCCACCCTTTACGACCTCGCCCTTCAGCTCGCGGGCGCGGGGGTCCGGAAGCTCACCGGCCCACTGCAGCTCCAGAGCTCCAATGGGCCCGCCGACGCGGTGTATCCCACGGTGTGGTCGGCACATCATCAGGGGCGGATTTTCGCTCCGCTGGTTGGACCTCTCACCCTGCACGAGAACGTCGTCTGGATCACGGTCCAGCCGGGTGCGCGCGTCGGGCAGCGGCCCCGCATCTTCGAGACGGCGCCCGAGGGCATCAGCAAGATGGTCACGGTCACGGCGCGAACTCGCTCGGGTCGCCGCTCACGGCTCGCCCTGAGCGCCCGGCCTGACGGGAGCTGGGTGCTCTCGGGCACCATCGGGGTGCGGGCCGCCCCGCGTCGGCTCACGGCCGTGGCGCGAGATCCCCGCGCCGTCCTCAACGCGGTGTGGGCCGGAGCCTTGGAGCGCGCCGGCATCGACTGGAACCCGTCGCCCTACGTCGGTGCGCCACCCACCGGCGGCCCGCAGGTGCTGGCGGAAGTCTCGTCGCCCACGCTCGACTCGCTCGCCAGCGAGATCAATCGCCGGAGCCTCAACCTCGGCGCCGAGCTGCTGCTGCAATGGGCCGGAGGGCGCGATCATGCGCCCGAGCTGCTTACCGACCATGTGCGTCAGGTGGTCGGCACCCCGGACGGCGTCACCCTGGTGGACGGCAGCGGGTTGTCCTATGACGACCGGGTAACGCCGCGGGCCTTTGTGACCTACCTGGCCAAATTTCCCACCACCCCCGCGGGACGCAATTTCCCGATGCTGCTGCCGGCCAACGGGACCGGGACACTGCATCGCCTGAACAGCGGCTTCCCCGGTGTTGGAGTGGTGCGGGCCAAGACCGGCACGTTGGGCCGAGTGTCGACGGTCGTCGGGTATCTGGGGCGGCCGGAGGGCACCCTGCTGGTGGCGCTGATGTACAACGGTGGTCGCCCGTGGGCGGCTCGCCAGGCGCAATGGAAGCTGTTCCGAGAGCTCGGCGCCAACGGCGTCATCATCCCGACCGACACCATTCCCGAGGTGCCGCCCGTACAGCTCGGCGGCGACCAGACTTCCCCGCCGCCCGCGTGGTGGCCGGTGGGCGCTACGGAATCCGACGGGCCGGCGGACGTACCGGGGACCGGGGGTGCGGGCAGTGAGAGCCAAGTGACCAAAGGGACCGATGCCACCGCCAGTGGAGTCGACGGCGCGGCGCTCGGCAAAACCGAAATCCAGCGGGATACGCTCGCGCGGTAGTCCACCGCGCTGATGCTTCGAGACGTAGTGGGGGGCGCCTACCTTCGAGTAGAGCCGGCCGGCAGGTCACTGCGGCTGCGTCAAGGGACGCGGCCCCGCATCGGCACCTGGTCGACTGCCGGTGATTCCCACCTCCGACCGCCCGACCAAACCAGTAGACCGCCCGAACGTCCGACCGCCGCCCAGCTGCCCACCGCCCCTCAAAAGACCACGTGTGCCAGCATAGGCCCCTTCGGCTCATCTGACCGGCTCACCGCCGGCTCCATCGTGAGCGCAGCGCCGGTCACCGGCGCGGGGACGCCCGGCATCGGCAGCGTCATGAATGCCGGTCGTTCCATGGTTGCGTCCACCTCCACCGACCGCACCATGCCGGTCTCGGTGATGAACCAGAACTGATACTTGCTGCCCGGCGGCGCGGGAGGCAGGCCGTGCACGATGACGCCCCAACGATGCGAGCTGGCGTCCTGGAAGATGAGCAAGCCGCCCTGGCTGTGGCCGTTCATCGAGATCTGGGTCTGAAGCACCGTATTGGCGCGGCGGAGGACGGAGAGAGTGTCCTGCAGCGCGGCAAGCCTGGTTTCCTGCTGCTCCAGCACGGCCCGGAGGTTCCTGCCTTCCGTCCGCTCGTTGAGCGCCAGGCCGCCGGCGACCAGGGCCAGCGCGGCCGCGGCGGCGAGCGGCACGGCACGTCGCCAGCGACGGGTCCGATCGAGGACGTCGCCGGCTGCCCGCCGGGAAAAGCCGGGCGCCGGCGCCACGGGGAGCACGCCCATAGGCAGCCAGGCCAGCTCGCGCTCGAGCTTCGCCACTTCGCGGGAGCACTCGTCGCAGCGCACCAGGTGGTCGCGGAAAGTGCGCTCCTCCCCCGGCTCCAGGCTGCGGGCCACGAACCCGGCGCGGTTCTCGATGTACCAGTCGTGAGCGTTCATCCGATCCAGTCCTTGATCCCGGCGAGCGACACCCGGAGCTTGTCGAAGGCGAGCCGTAGCCGGGTCTTCACCGTGCCCATGGGAATCTCCAGGCGGCCGGCGATCTCCGAATGGGTCAGGCCCTGGAAGTAGGCCAGCCGCACCACCTCCTGCTGCTCGGGCGGGAGCCGTTCCAGCGCCTCATGCACCGACTGGTGGACATGCCAGCCGGGCTGGGCCGCCTCGTTTACCTCGACGGCCCGGACCCGGTCGGGCGGAAGCTCGCCGTAGGCCTCCGCCCGGCTCACCTTGAGCCGCCACCGTCGCCGCCGGCGGAGCCGGTCGATCGCCCGGTTGCGGGCGATCCGGAGCAGCCAGGGGAGCAGTGCGTCGTGCTCGTCGCCCAGGGCACCGACTCGGTCCCAGGCCGTGGCGAACACCTCCAGGACCACCTCCTCGGCCTCGTCCTGATCACTCAGCATGGACGTCGTCAGGCCCAGGAGCCACGGGCTGGCCAACTCGATCAGCTCGACCAGCGCCTGCTCGTCCCTGGCCATGAGCC
>DASSMN010000200.1:0-7793 GCA_035688885.1 Gemmatimonadales bacterium | reverse complement strand
TGCGTTCTGTTGTGGCGCTTCGGCCCGTCCTCTACTCGCTCGCCGCTCAGGGCCGGCCGCGACTTACTTCGCGGCCTTCACCTCGTTCCAGATCTCCTGATACTTCTCCCGGCGCGGGCTCCACTGCCAGAAGTTCACCTTGCTGCCATAGTCGGCGATATCGCGCTGGCTGGCCGCCTGCTCGGGGCTCATGTAGCTCTTGGCCGCCGGGTTGGCCACGATGTACGCGGTCACGTCGTACAGCAGCTTCTGGGTGAACGGCTGCGCGGTGTACTCTAGCCACGCGTAGGCCGCGTCGAGGTTCTTGGCGCCCTTGGTGAGCACCCAGTGGTCGGCCCACGCGGTGGTGCCTTCCTTCGGGATCGTCTCGCCGGCCGGGAACTTGGCCTGGCGCAGCTGGTTGGTCATGAGCGGCCAGCCTTCGCCGGCCAGGATCTCGCCGCCCTGGAACAGCTGGGTCATGTCGCCCGCGGTGACCCAGTACTTCCGCACGTTGGGCCGGAGCTCGAGCATCTTGGCCTTGACCTTGGCCAGGTCCTCGTCGCTCAGGTTGTAGAGCTTGCTGGGGTCGTTGGGATCGTCCATCCCCAGGTACTGCGCCACCATGTAGAGCGTCGCGATGTCGTCCTGCAGCGACAGCTTGCCCTTGTACTTCTTGTCCCATAACGCCCCCCACGAGTCGGGCGCCTTGGTGATCTTGGTGCTGTCGTAGATCAGCGGATTGGGACCGAACGCCCACGGCACGCCGAACACGCTGCTGTCCTTCCGGGCCACCTTGAGCTTCCGGAAGCCTTCGCTCAGGTCGGTGTAGCTCGGGATGCGCGCGAGGTCGAGTGGCGCGGCCAGTCCGGCGTCGATGATGGCGGTGGCCGCGTCGCTCGAGGGCGAGATCAGGTCGATGGTCTCGGCGCCGCCGGCCCGGAGCTTGGCCACCAGGTCGTCGCTCGAGCCCATGTAGGTCGCGTTCACCTTGACGCCGCACGCGTCCTCGAACGGCTTGGCGAACAGGGTGTCGGTGTAGCCTTCCCACACCATGAAGTTGAGCTCGCCGCCGATCGGCTTGGGGCAGAGCTGCGCCAGGTAAGTCTTGGCATCCGCGCGCGCATCGCCGGTCGGGGTGATGGCGATCTTCTTGGCCTTGGCCGCGGGCGCCGACGCCGGCTTGTCGCCGCCGCCACAGCCCGCGACGACCCACGTGGCCAGGACAAGGGCTGCGGGCAACCTCGAACGCCGCCAGGTCATAGGACGGTGCTCCTTGAGGGATGTTGGGCGTGAGCCGGGGGAAGGATCCTAGCCTACAATGCTACATCCGAAAGGCGCGGGTGAGAAGCACGGGGGTGGCGGGCGTGGCCGGCGGCGCTTACTCTGATCCGGAACCTGCGACAGGGACGGACAGACGGGAAGACGGAAGGACGGAAAGACGGAAGGACGGAAGGACCAAGGTGGTCCGGTCATGCGTCCATCCGCTCTTCGCCACTCTTACGTTGGTCCTTCCGTCTTCCCGTCCTTCCGTCTTCCCGTCCTTCTCTCTGCCCGTCCACGCACGAGGCTGGTATGTCCGGCGCCATTCAGCTGCACACCGAGATTCCGGGCCCCCATAGTCGGGCCCTCATGGCCCGGCGAGCCAAGGCCGTGCCCAAGGGGGTGCCGGCGGTCACGCCGATCGCGATCGTGCACGCCGAAGGGGCGGTGATCACCGACGCCGACGGCAACCGGCTCATCGATTTCGGCGGCGGGATCGGCGTGGTCAATACCGGTCACCGGCACCCGGGCGTGGTGGACGCGGTGCGCCAGCAGCTCGATCATTTCGCGCACGTGTGCTTCCCGGTCTCGACCTACGAGCCCTACGTCGAGCTGGCCGAGCGGCTCAACCGGCTGACGCCGGGCACCCACGAGAAGCGCACCTTCTTCGTGAACAGCGGCGCCGAGGCGGTCGAGAACGCGGTCAAGGTGGCGCGGTTCTTCACCGGCCGGCAGGCGGTGCTGTGCTTCGAGCACGGTTTCCACGGCCGCACCAACCTCGCGATGGCGCTCACCTCCAAGGTGATGCCGTACAAGAAGGGCTTCGGGCCGTTCGCGCCCGAGGTGTACCGGATCCCGTTCCCCTACTGCTACCGCTGCTCGGAGGGTCCCACCGACGGTCGCTGCTGCCTGGCCAGCGCGGCGCGCCTGGAGCGGATCCTGGCCGCCACGGTGGACCCCGGCTCGGTGGCCGCCGTCATCATGGAGCTCGAGCTGGGCGAGGGCGGCTTCGTGCCCGCGCCCGTCGAGTACGTGCAGATGCTGGCGGCGTTCTGCAAGCAGCACGGGATCCTGTTCATCGCCGACGAGATCCAGACCGGGTTCGGCCGCACGGGCAAGATGTTCGCGAGCGAGCACTACGGCCTGGTGCCCGATCTGATCACCACGGCCAAATCGCTGGCGGGGGGCCTGCCGCTCGCGGCCGTCACCGGCCGGGCCGACGTGATGGAGGCGCCGCAGGTGGGCGGGCTGGGCGGGACCTACGGCGGGAATCCGCTCGCCTGTGCCGCCGCGATCGCCGTGATCGACGCGATGGAGGCCGAGCGCATTCCGGCCCAGGCCCAGCGCACCGGCGACCGGGTGAAGGCGCGCTTCCGCCAGTGGGCCGAGCAGTTCGCCTGCATCGGCGATGTGCGCGGGCTCGGCGCCATGGTGGCGATGGAGATCGTGACCGACCGAGAGAGCCGGACCCCCGACAAGGCGACGACCGCGAAGATCCTCGCCGCCGCGCTCGAGCGCGGGCTGATCCTGCTCTCGTCCGGCACCTTCAGCAACACCATCCGGGTGCTGGCGCCGCTCACGGCCAGCGACGCGATCATCGACGAAGGTCTGGACGCCATGGGCGCGGCGATCGAGGCCGCGGTAGGACGGACGCCGGCGTTGGCATGATCCTCGACCGCGGTCGCCTCGGCGCGCTCCTCGCGGACGAGGAGCGGCGCTTCCGCGAGGCCCATCCGCGGTCGCTGGCGCTGTCCGAGCGGGCCCGCCACTCGCTGCTCGGCGGCGTCCCGATGCACTGGATGGTGCGCTGGGCCGGCGGCTTCCCGCTGTTTGTCGAGGGCGGCGAGGGCGCCCACCTGACCGACGTGGACGGGCACCGCTACCTCGACCTCTGCCTGGGCGACACGGGCGCCATGACCGGCCACGGCCCCGCCGCCACGGTCGCGGCCGTCCGGGGCCAGGCCGGGCGCGGCTTCACCTTCATGCTGCCCACCGAGGACGCGATCTGGGTGGGGGAGGAGCTGGCCCGCCGGTTCGGGCTTCCCTACTGGCAGTTCGCCGTCACCGCCACCGACGCCAACCGCTTCGCGATCCGCCTGGCCCGCGAGATCACCGGCCGCCCCCGCATCCTGGTGTTCAACTGGTGCTATCACGGCACCGTGGACGAGGCCTTCGCCACCCTGAAGGACGGCCGAGTGGTGCCCCGCGACGGGAACGTGGGCCCCCCGGTGGATCCGTCGGTCACGACGCGCGTGGTCGAGTTCAACGACCTCCCGACCCTCGAGGCGGCGCTGGCCGAGGGCGACGTGGCCTGCGTGCTGGCGGAGCCGGCGCTCACCAACGTCGGCATCGTTCACCCGGAACCCGGCTTCCACGATGCGCTGAGGGAGCTGACCCGGCGGACCGGCACGCTGCTCATCATCGATGAGACCCACACCATCTGCGCCGGCGCGGGTGGCTACACCCGGGTGCACAACCTCGAGCCCGACATCCTGACGTTCGGGAAGGCGGTGGCCGGCGGCGTGCCCGGCGCGGTGTACGGCATGAGCGAGGCGGTGGCCGACCGGGTGCGCGCGCATACCCGGCTCGACGTCGCCGACACCGGCGGGATCGGCGGTACCCTCGCCGCCAACGCCCTGGCCATGGCGGCGATGCGCGCGACGCTCGAGCACGTGCTTACCGAGGCGAGTTACCGGATCACCATCCCGCTGGCGGAGCGCTTCGCGCGCGGGGCCGAGGGGGTGATCGCGGAGCGCGGCCTTCCCTGGATCGTGAAGCGGCTCGGCTGCCGGGTGGAGTACTGGTTCCGCCCCACCCCGCCCAGAAACGGCGGGGAAGCCGCGGCCGCGGTCGACCCGGATCTCGAGCGCTACCTGCACCTGGCGGCGCTCAACCGAGGCATTCTCCTGACCCCGTTCCACAACATGGCGCTGCTCGCCCCCGCGGTGACCGAGGCCGACGTGGACCACCACACCGAGGTCTTCCGCGAGAGCGTGGAGGCCGAGGGACTGTTCCGCTGATCGAGCGCTGTCTCTGGACCGAGACCCTGCCGGCGCCAAGCCGCCAACCGGTCGCTTGTCCGGCGCGGACCGACGTGGCGATCATCGGCGGCGGCTACACCGGGCTGTCGGCGGCGCGCACGCTGGCCCGGCGCGGCGCCGACGTGACCGTGCTCGAGCGCCACACGATCGGCTGGGGCGCGAGCAGCCGGAACGGCGGGTTCGTGCTGCCGGGGTTCAAGCCCGAGGTCGAGACGCTGGCGCGCGAGCTCGGCGTGGTCGAGGCGCGCCGGCTGTTCGAGCTGTCGCTGCAGGCCATCTGCGCGCTCGAGAGCCTGATTGCCGAGGAAGCGATCGACTGCAGCTACGTCCGCTGCGGCACCGTGGTGCTGGCCGCGCGGCCGGCCCACCTGCCCGGCCTGGACGCGAGCCGGCGGTTCCTCCGGAACGAGCTGGCGCACGAGACGGTGGTGCTGGGGCCGGCGGAGCTGCGGTCCGAGATCGGCTCGAGCCGCTACCATGGCGGATTGCTCGATCCGTTCGCCGGTTCGGTGCAGCCGGCACTGCTGCTCCGCGGGCTCGCCGGCGCCGCGGAGCGGGCGGGAGCTCGGCTGGTCGAGCGCGCGGGCGTCAGCCGCATGACGCGGACCGGTGCGGGCGTCACGCTGGACACCGAGCGCGGCGCCGTGGTCGCGCGCGATGTCCTGGTGGCCACCAACGGCTACACCGGACCCGTGGTGCCGGCGCTCCAGCGACGGGTGGTGCCGGTGGGGAGCTACATCATCGACACGGCTCCGCTCGCCCCCGAGCTCGTCGCGCGCCTCATCCCGCGGCGCCGGGTGCTGAGTGACACCAAGAACCTGCTGTTCTACTTTCGTCTGTCGGCCGACGGGCGACTGGTGTTCGGCGGCCGGGCTGCATTCACGCCGACGGCGGTGGCCCGGAGCGCCGCGATCCTTCGGCGCGGGATGGTGGAAGTGTTTCCCGAGCTGGCCGGTGTACCGGTGGAGTATGCCTGGGACGGTCGGGTGGCCTTCACGCTCGACCAGATGCCGCACGCCGGCGTGCTCGACGGAATTCACTACGCGCTGGGCTACGGCGGCCACGGCGTGGCGCTCGCGACCTGGCTGGGCGCCCGCATGGGCGAGGCGCTGGCAGGGGCGGGCACGATCCCGAGACTGACCTCGCCGTTCCGCGCGGTGCCGCTGTATGGTGGAACGCCGTGGTTCCTGCCGCTGGTCGGCGGGTATTATAGGATGCGCGACTGGGCGGGGAGATAGCCGCGCACGAGCGCTCGAGCGTCCCCGGCCGTCCGACCGTCTGTCTAACGTCCGAGCCGTCCGACCGTCGCCTTTCCAGAAACGGAGCGCCGCTCAATTGCGCCTGTCGAACACCGAAGTGCTGCAGCACACCAACCGCTATCTGGAGCTGATCGCAGGGCGGGAGATGTCGCTGGCGGAGAAGCAGGCTTTCATCGCCGAGACGGTGGACAGCTACGAGCGGTACTACAACCGCGGCTTCATCAGCTATCGGAAGTCGGTGACCCAGGCCGGCCAGTTCGCCGCGCTCGAGTGGAGTGGACAGGGCTCGCTGCTCCATGACCTGCTCGGGCGCGAATACATCGACTGCCTGGGCGGCTACGGCATCTTCAGCGCCGGGGTCAATCACCCGAAGATCATCAAGGCGCTCACCGACCAGCTGCCCCGCATGGCGCTCAACAGCCAGGAGCTGCTCGAGCCGTGGCGCGCAGCGCTGTCCAAGGTGCTGGCGGAGGTGACACCGGGCGAGCTCCAGAACTCGTTCTTCATCAACAACGGCACCGACGCCATCGAAGGCGCCATCAAGCTGGCTCGGCTGTACACCAGGCGGAACACCTTCATCTCCACCATCGGCGGCTTCCACGGCAAGTCGATGGGCTCGCTCTCCCTCATGGGCAAGGCGTCGTTCCGTGAGCCGTTCCAGGGCGGGCTCCAGGACGTGCGCTTCGTCCCCTATGGTGACGCTGCCGCGCTCGAGGCCGAGCTCCAGCGCTGCGACGCGGTCGGGACCCACATCGCGGGGGTGGTGATCGAGCCGGTGCAGGGCGAGGCCGGCGGCGTGGTGCCGCCCGACGACTATCTGCCTCGCGCGCGCGCCGCCTGCACCCGGTTCGGTGCGCTGCTCATCGCCGACGAGATCCAGACCGGCATGGGCCGCACCGGGAAGCTGTGGGGGGTGGACCATTGGAACGTCGAGCCCGACATCATGTGCCTGGGGAAGTCGCTGGGCGGCGGGGTCATGCCCCTGTCGGCGTTCATCGCCAACCGGACGGTGTGGGAGGTGATGATCCCCAATCCGATCATCCATTCCACCACCTTCGGCGGCAATCCGCTCGCCTGCGTGGCGGGGCTCGCGGCGATCGAGGTGACGCTCGAGGAAGACCTTCCAGGGCAGGCCGCGGCAAAGGGCGAGTACTTGCTGCGCGAGCTGGCCGGCCTCCAACACCGCTATCCGCAGGTCCTGGCCGACGCCCACGGCAAGGGACTCCTCATCGGGATGGAGTTTCCGGTGCAGGAGATCGGCTGGCAGGTGGCGGCCGGCCTGTTCAAGCGCGGCGTGCTGGTAGCGGGCACCTACAGCAAGGCGCAGGTGATCCGGATCGAGCCGGCGCTTGGCATTCCACAGGCCACGCTGCAGGAGATGCTCAACCGGCTGGAGGACACCTTCAAGGAGATCGCGGCGGGCCTGGACTAGCTCGAAGAGCCGCCGGCCGAGGGGGGCGCTCCGGAGCTCGGTCGCCGCCGCACTACTTCGAGTCCCGTGATGCACGCGGTCAGCCACACGGTGCCGGCCGCGTACCCGGCGACCACGTCGCTGAAATAGTGGACGCCGAGGTACATCCGGCTGAGGCCGATGAGCAGGACCAGCACCACGGTACCCGCCGCCAGCGCCACCCGCGCCCGCGGGTGGTCCAGCGCCCGCCACACCAGATACGCCAGCATCCCGTACGCCACCAGCGAGCCCATCGCGTGACCGCTGGGGAAGCTGAACCCCCGGGCGGTGATGATCGGCACGTCCCAGGTGGGCCGAGGCCGATGGAACACCCGCTTCAGCACGCCGTCGAGCAGCCCGCCGCCCAGTAGCGCGGCCGCCAACCCGCCCGCCGGCACCAACTCCTTTCGCATGACCAGGACGACGACCGCAATCAGGGCCCAGGCGGCGATCACCGCCGGCGACCCCAGCAGCGTGACGCCCTTGGCGACCTCGGTGAGGGCGGGGCTCGCGTGCTGGTGCAGCAGATTGGCGACCGTGAGGTCGAACTGCGTGAGCGGATCGTGGTGGATGACGTCTTCGGCGACCCCGCCGAACAGCCACAGCGCGCCCAGGCTCAGCAGCAGGCCGACGGTGAGATGCAGACCGAGGTACTCGCCGGCCGCGAAACGCCGGCCGACAAACGTCCACGCCTTCGGATAGCGCTCTCTGAGCCGGCGCACCGGGGTCCAGTCGCCCACCCGGGTGATCCCACGGCCGAGCCCGGCGCGGAGATCGCCCGCGTGGTGCACCAGCCAGGGT
>DASSMN010000314.1:0-5655 GCA_035688885.1 Gemmatimonadales bacterium | reverse complement strand
GACGGCGGCAGCATGCGGTTGAACTGATCGGCCATCCGCTCCAGCCGGTCGGCGATCTGGCGATCGCCGCGGCGGGCCTGGAACAGCTCGTCGGTGATGGCCAGCGCCGCGAGGATGGCCGCTTTGTGGCTCTCGACCATGGGGAGCGAATCACGCACGCGCTTGAGCGCCGCGTCCAGGTACGCGGCGACCTCACGGGTGTACTCGGGCGGCAGCTCGGAGCGCACGGTGAACTCCTCGCCCCCGATGACCACCTTGACCGCGTGCTTGGCCTGGCTCATGCCGCGTTGCCTCCGCCGTGCTGCTCGAGGAAGGAGAGCCGGGCCGCCAGCACCCGCAGGCGCTCCTTGGCGGAGTCGATGCGCTGCCGCAGCGCCTGGTTCTCGGTTTCAAGATCGATGACCCGCTGCCGGGATTCCTTGAGCTCGGCGGGCGCCACCACCCCGCCGCTCGCCTGCGCCTCCTTGAGCTCCGCCTCGGCCTTGAGGCAGCGCCGGCGCCAGGCGCCCAGCTCCTCGGCCATGCTCCCCAGCACGCGCTCCAGCTCGGTGAGCGCGGCGAGATCGGGACGTTCGTAGACGTAGGCCACGCTCATCCTCCGGTGCGGGACTGGCCGTCCCGTCGCTGGATGCCCAGCTCGGCGGCCACGGCCGCCAACAGGCGCGCCTCGGCCTGATCGACCTCGGCGTCGCGAAGCGTCCGGTCGGCGGCGCGGAACGTGAGCCGGAACGCCACGCTGCGGGTGTCCGCCGGCAGCTCCGCGCCGCGATAATCGCTCTCGATATCCACCCGCTCGAGCAGCTCGCCTCCGGCGCGCCGGAGCGCATCCTCGACCTGCCGCGCCGCGATCCCGGGGGGGAGCAGCAGCGCGAGCACCCGCTCGGACGAGGGTGTCGTGGGCAGCGGCGCGAAGGGAGCCGGGCGGCGGGGCGCCGGATCGAGCAGCAGCTCGAACCCGAACAGGGGCGCGGCCCAGGGGGGCGCGTCGGCCGAGAGCGGACCGCCGCCGCCCACCACCTTTCCCACGCGGTCCCGGACCACCCAGGCCTGCCCTTCAACCTGCACTTCGGCGTCGGGAACCGCCAGAGCGACCGCGGCTTCCAGCCGGCCCTTGAGATCCCAGATGTCGAACGCCGGCGCCGCCGGGGCCGACCAGTGGGACGGCTCGCGTCGGCCGGTCAGGACTGCCGCCACCCGGCGCTCCTCGCGGGGCCGCTCGCCCGGCGCTCCGGCGATGAACGCCGTACCGACCTCGAACAGCCGGACGTCCGCCACCCGGTTGGCCCAGTTGGCCTCTACCAGCTTGACCAGGCCGGGCAGCAGGCGCCGGCGGAGCCAGGCTTCGTCGGCCGCGAGCGGATTGAGCAGCCGCACGCTGTCGTCGCCCTCGGTGGGCCCCATGGGCAGGCTGATCACCTCGTAGAACCCTTCGGCCACCAGGCCCCGGCGGACCGCGCCGGTGACCGCCTCTTCCGGCGCGTCGGGCAGGTTGCCGACCCGGAAGCGGCGGAGGTCGGCCGGAAAGCTGTCGTAGCCGTGGAGCCGCGCGATCTCTTCGATCAGGTCGATCTCACGGCGCAGATCGGGCCGCCATCCGGGTACGTCCACCGCGATGCGGCCATCCTCGGGCTTGCTCACCACGGTGGCCCCGACCGCCACCAGGTGACGCTCGAGCTCGGCCCAGGGCAGCTCCACCCCGAGCACCTGCGCCACCCGCGCCGGTCGAAGGAAGATGCGGGGCGGGTGCGACTGCGCCGGCCAGAGATCGACGGGTGTATCCACCAGCGTCCCGCCGGCCGTGGCCAGCACCAGCTCGATGCAGCGCCGCATGGCCGCTTCTCCGCCCCAGCGATCGATGCCGCGCTCGAACCGGTAGCTGGCCTCGGTGCTCAGGTTGAGGTCGCGTCGCGTGCGCCGGACGCGGGGCGGATCCCACACCGCCGCCTCGAGCAGGATGTCGCGGCTCTCCGGGCCGACCTCGGTGTTGGCGCCCCCCATGACGCCGGCGAGACCGATCACGCCTTCGCCGTCAGCGATCGCGACCATCTCCGGCGTGAGCGGCCGCTCCACATCGTCCAGCGTCACCAGCCGCTCACCCGCGCGCGCACGGCGCACGACGAGCCGCCCGCCGCGGAGTTTGGCCAGGTCGTACGCGTGCATCGGCTGATTGAGCTCGAACATGACGTAGTTGGTCGCGTCCACCACGTTGTTGATCGAGCGGACGCCTACGGCCTCGAGCCGGCGCCGCAGCCACTCGGGCGACGGGCCGATCGCCGCGCCCCGGATGACCGCCGCATGGAAGCGCGGACAGGACGCGATGTCCTCGATGGTCAGGCTGAGGCCGCCCACCACATCGGATGCCCCGGTGTGACGGGCCGACGGCACGTCGAGCCGCTCCGCGCCGGGAACCGGCGGGAGCCTGAAGGGTACGCCGTACGATGCGCTCAGCTCGCGCGCGACGCCCTTGTGGCCCAGCAGGTCCGGGCGATTGGGCGTGACGTCCACCACGAGCCGGGTGTCGGCCAGCGGGACGGCGTCGAGCAGCGGCGTGCCGGGCGGCGCGTCGGTGGCCAGCTCGAGGATTCCGTCGTGCTCCTCGCCCAGACCGAGCTCGCGGGCGGAGCACAGCATCCCCTGGCTCACCACGCCGCGAATGGGCCGCGCTTCGATGGTGAACCCCTTGGGTCCGGGCATACGGGTCCCGAGCCGGGCAAAGGGATAGCGCTTGCCGGCGGTGACGTTGGGCGCGCCGCAAACGACCGTGAGCGGCTGCCCGCTGCCGTCGTTCACCTTGGTCAGGCGAACCTTGGTGGCCTTGGGATCGGGGTGCGGGCCCACCTCCAGTACCTCCGCCACGACGAACGGAGCGAGGTCCCGGTACAGCGGCTCGACCGCGTCCACCGGCGCGCCCAGCATGGCCAGCCGGTGCGTCACGTCGCGGGCATCGAGCTCACGGCGGAGGAAGTCCTCGAGCCAGCGCAGCGAGACGTTCATGCGCCCGTCCGGCCAGGCCGGCCCACCGCTTCGAGAAACCGCATGTCCCCGCCGAGCAGCAGACGGATGTCCGGCACCCCATAGCGCAGCAGCGCGATCCGGTGCGGCCCCATGCCGAAGGCCCATCCGGTGAAGCGCTCCGGATCGAGCCCGACGTTCTCCAGCACCGCTTCGTGCACCATCCCGCAGCCGAGAATCTCCATCCAGCCCGTGCCCTTGCACGCGGGACAGCCGCTGCCGTGGCACAGCTGGCATTCGACGTCCATCTCGGCCGACGGCTCCGTGAAGGGAAAGAACGACGGGCGGAAGCGGGTCTTCGTGGTGGACGAGAAGAACCGGTGGGCGAAGTGGTTCAAGGTGGCCTTGAGATCCACGAACGAGATGCCCTCGTCCACTGCGAGGCCTTCGATCTGCGAGAATGCCGGCAGGTGCGACGCATCCATGGCGTCGTTCCGGTACACCATGCCGGGCATGACCACGCGCACCGGCGGCGGCGCGGCGCGCATGGCCCGGATCTGCACCGGCGAGGTGTGGGTCCGGAGCAGCAGCTTGCCGCCCGACTCTCGACCCTCCTCCACCGCCGGCGACGCGTCGAGGTAGAGGGTGTCGTGCATGTCCATGGCCGGGTGGTCGGCCGGGAAGTTGAGCGCGAGGAAGTTGTACCACTCGGTCTCGACCTCGGGGCCGGTCGCCACCGCGAACCCGAGCTCGCGGAAGATGGCGACGATCTCGTCCACCACCCGGGTGACCGGATGCTCCGCCCCGGTCCACCGCCGCCGTCCGGGCATGGTGAGGTCCACCCCGGCCGCCTCGCGCCGGCGACGCTCGGCTTCGAGCGCCGCGGTCCGTCCGGCGAAGGCCTCCTCGAAGCGGGCCTTGAGCTGATTGACGGCCGCGCCATAGCGCTTCCGTTCCTCAACCGGCAGCGTCGCCACGGCCTTGAGCACGGCGGTGAGCGCGCCGCTCTTTCGGCCCAGGATGGCGGTGTGCTCCGCCTCCACGGCCTCGGCGCCGAGACCGGGGATGGCCTCGAGCCGCGGCAGCAGCGCGTCGAGATCGGAATAGCCGGTGGACACGGATCCAGGGCTCACGGACAGGGCTCGGTCATGCGTCAATGGGGCCGCCCGCCGAGCGCGAACGGCCCCATTGGGCGGGCGGCGGTGACACCGACGTTACTGGTTGTTCTTGGCGACCTCGGCCAGCCGGCCGAAGGCGTCCGCATCGCGCACGGCGAGATCCGCCAGGATCTTCCGGTTGATCTCGACGCCGCCCTTCTTGAGGCCCGCGACCAGGCGGCTGTAGCTCAGGCCGTGGATGCGGGCCGCGGCGTTGATGCGGGTGATCCACAGCGCGCGGAACTCCGACTTCTTCTTGCGCCGGTCGCGATACGCGTACCGCATGGCGCGCTCGGCCGTCTCCTTGGCCGCCTTGTACAGCTTGCTCCGGCCGCCGCGCGCACCCTTGGCGGCCTCCATGATCTTCTTCTTCCGGGCGTGGTGGGCCACACCGTTCTTGACGCGAGGCATGGTCGCTCCTTACGCCTGGAGGAGGCGGCTGACGCGGGGGAAGTCGGCCGAGCTCACGAGGTCGCCCTTCTTGAGCCGATTCTTCCGCTTGCGGACCTTCTTGGTCAGGATATGGCTGTGGTTGGCATGCCAGCGCTTCAGCTTGCCGGTCCCGGTGGTCTTGAAGCGCTTCATCGCCGCGCGCTTGGTCTTCTGCTTGGGCATATGCTCTCCTGGTGGCGACGGACCGGCTGGAGGTCCACTCCAGCGCCATTCCGTCTATCCGTCGTCTCCGTCCTACCGTCTGACGTTCCTACGGTCCGACCGTCTGGCCGTCTATTTCGGCGCGATGACCATCGTCATGTTGCGCCCTTCCAGCTTGGCATCCGACTCGATCTTCCCCACGTCGGCCAGGCTGGCGGCCACGCGGTCCAGGACGGCCTTGCCCAGTTCGAGGTGAGCGATCTGCCGGCCGCGGAACATCATCGTCACCTTCACCTTGTTGCCGTCTCCGAGGAACTCCCGCGCGTGGCGGGTCTTGAAGTCGAAGTCGTGGTCGTCGATGCCGGGCCGGTACTTGACTTCCTTGAGCTGGATGATGTGCTGCTTCTTCTTGGCCGCCCGCGCCGCCTTGGCTTCCTCGAACTTGAACTTCCCGTAGTCCATGATCTTGACCACGGGCGGGCGCGCGGTGGGCGCCACTTCCACGAGATCCAGCCCGCGTTCCTGGGCCGCCGCGAGCGCTTCCTCGATGGGCAGCACGCCCAGCTGCTCGCCGGCGGCGGTGATGACGCGCACCGGGCTGATGCGAATCATCCGATTGACTCGTACACGCTTTTCGCGGTCGTTCGTGGACAGTGGGCACGCCTCCAGACCAAACGTGAGACCAGCAACGCAACGGGCACCCGGTCGAACGATCGGGTGCCCGCGAAGGACGCTTGCCGCGGCGGCCAGAGCCTGCCATCGGTGGCGACTGCCGGGACCCGGTCGCGCCGCGGCCGAGGCCGGGGCTCAAGGGTGGGGGAGTCTCCTCCCCGCTTGACGAACGGGGCAAGCTAGTGGCGGCAGCCCGCCCTGTCAACCGAGGGCGGGGACCGCCGCATTGCCGCTAAGTCACGCGCCGGCTCGACTTGCGATGGTTTACGCGAACCCTCGG
>DASSMN010000498.1:0-2656 GCA_035688885.1 Gemmatimonadales bacterium | reverse complement strand
ACTCGCTCGACGTGTTTGCCGGGCACGGCATCGGTGGCCTGACAGGGGCGCTGCTCACGGGTGTGTTCGCCTCGAAGGTCTGGAATCCGGCGGGCAACGACGGCCTGCTGGCCGGGAACGCGGCCCAGCTTGGAACCCAGGCGCTTGGGGTCCTCAGCTCGATCGTGTGGGCGGCCGTTGGCACCTTCGTGATCCTCAAGCTCATGGCCCTGGTGACGGCACTCCGTACCGCACCCCGCTCCGAAGGGGTCGGCCTCGACGTCACTCAGCACGGCGAGGAGGCCTACACCAACGGCGAAGGGTCCATCCTGGTGATGCCCGACGTGGCGGCCGCCGAAGCGCCGGCCCGCGCCCTCACCCCGCACGTAGTGGCCCGTTGAGGCCGGAGGAATCGACATGAAGCTCATCGTGGCCATCATCCGCCCCGAGCGCCTGAACGAAGTGCTCGAGGCGCTCTACCGGGCCGAAGTCACCGGCCTCACCGTCTCGCGCGTGCTGGGACACGGCGGGGAGACCGACCGGGTCGAGACCTACCGCGGCACCACCGTGAAGATGGACCTGCAGGAAAAGGTCCGGCTCGAGATCGGGGTGTCGGAGCCGTTCGTCGACATCACCGTGCGCGCCATCCTCGCCTCCGCCCGAACCGGCGAGGTGGGCGATGGCAAGGTGTTCGTGCTGGAAGTCAATCAGGTCCACCGGATCCGTACGGGGGAGCGGGACGAGCAGGCGGTGACGCCGGCGGAAGCAGTGGGAACTTAGGCCGTCGCCGGGTCGGAGCTGGGGAGCCCGCCGGAGGGGCCATGCCAGTGGGGCGTGGCCCCTCCGAGGCATTCAGGCGGGTCGTCGCGGGTGTGCGGGGCTCGCCGCCGCGGGTATACTCCCTCTCATGCCCATGACGTACGAGCACGACTTCATTCCTGCCGATACCATTCCACGGGCGCGGATCGCCCTGCTTCAGCACGTGGTCGATACCTACGCCTCGGAGACCAGCAAGACCGCCGCGGTGTGGTCCGAGCTCCACGATGACCAGCTCGAGTTTCGGCCGCATGCGCGAAGCAGCTCGGTGCGCCAGATCCTGGTGCACCAGCTGCTGAGCGAGCGCCGCTTTTTCGCCGAATTCGTCGGTCTTGAGGAGCCTCCGGTCGAGGGTGTTCTGCCGGACGGTGAGGCGCCGCCGGTCGTCGCGTACGTCGACCGGCTGCTGACGCTGGCACGACCCCGGCTCAGGCCCCTGGCCGATGGGGACGAGCGCTTCTGGCTGGCCGAGGTCCCGTTCTTCGACGTCCGGCGCCAGCGGATCTGGGTGGTGTGGCGTCGCATCCTGCACAGCGCCCACCATCGCGCGCAGGTCGGTCTCGCGCTCCGGATCCTGGAGGACCGGGTCCCGCCGACCTACGGTCCCACGGCGGATGTAACCTGGAGCGGCGCCGATCCCACCACGACCCTGGACGCGGCGCGGCGGCAAGGGACATAATCCAGCAACCGACGGGCGCAGGTTTCCACCGACAGGCGAGAGGTTCGACATGGCCGATCAGCAGGAGAGCAAGCTCAAGCCGGTGACGCCGGCTCGCGTCGCCGACGAGCTGCGCAAGCTCAGCGGCATGAAGGCGAACAACACCATCAAGGCGGACGAGTACGAGCATCGGTTCTCGCGCATGATCAGCGAGCTGCGCGACCGCCGGATCGACGGCTCGCGCGCGGAGATCCTCGCCACCCTGACGCCACTGCTCCAGGAAGGCGTGGTCTCCGCCGAGGACTGGCGCCGGCTCACGAGGCAGCTCGGACTGGCCTGATGCTCGCGCCGCTCGAGATGTCCGTTCCGGCGGCGGACGGGCTGATCCTCAAGGGCACCCTGACCTATCCCACGGGCCGGCCCGGCGAACTGCTCCCGCTCGCCGTGCTGGCTCATCAGTATCCGGCCACCCGGGACAGCTTCGCCCCGCTGGTGCGTGACCTGCTGGCCGCCGGCGTCGCCACCCTCGCGTTCGATCAGCGGGGGCATGGGGCGTCCCTCGTGGGACCCAAGGGTCCGGTCGTGGTGGACGCGCCGGAGGGTCTCGGCGCCGAGGCCTTCGGCACCGCCTTCGTCGCCAGCGCGCAACGGGTGGAATTCGCCCGGATCGAGAATGACGTGATCCGGGTGACCGGGTGGGGCGCCTCGCAGAACTTCATCGATCCCGCTCGTCTGGCGCTGGTCGGAGCCAGCGTCGGTGGCCCGGGGGTGCTGCTCGCCGCACCGAGCCTGCCTGGCCTGCGCGGGGTCGCGACCGTCGGTGCCGCGGGCGCTCCCGCGTTCGGACCCGACGGCCCCGAACGAGTCCGCCGGGCTGTGGAGCGCCTCGCGCTCCCGGTGTGGCTGGGTTCGTCCGCGGGCGACCCGTTCGAGGGCGGGGCCAACGTGACTCGATGGAGCAAGGACCTCTCGCATGTGACCGCCAGGGTGGTCCCGGGAACGGCCCACGCCATGGCCATCTACTTCGATGTTCGCGATGAGCTGGTGAGCTTCCTTCGCAGAGCGTTGAGCGTGGCGTGAAGCTCCGCCCATTGGGGCCTGGCGCGCCTGACGTCTCGGCGGTGGGATACGGCGGGATGCATCTGTCCATCGCCGGCCGCCCGCCCGAGGCGCAGGGCCTCCAGGTGATCCAGGCCGCGCTCG
>DASSMN010000300.1:0-2975 GCA_035688885.1 Gemmatimonadales bacterium | reverse complement strand
GTGGACGAAGAGCTGTGCGGGCGAGCCGCCGGACAGCCACTCCACGGCGAGCTGGGTCACCAGCTGCTCGAAGGAAGCTCCGCCACCGGCCGGCGAGCCGGCGCGCGCCGCTGAGCGCCGTTGTACAGCGAGAGGTACCGCGCGGTGACTCGGTCCCAGGCGTGCTTCTGCTCGGCGTGGCCCCGGTTCCGACGGCTGATCTCGCTCCGGAGCCGAGGGTCGGCCGCGAGGTAGGAGATGGCGTGCGCCAGCTCGCGCGGGCGGCCGGGCGCCACCAGCATGCCGTTCCGGGCGTGCTCCACCAGCTCGGGAATGCCGCCGACGTCGCTGCCCACGATGGGCAGGCCCGAGGCCAGTGCCTCGAGGAAGCTGTTGCCGAACGACTCGACGCGGGGCACCAGCGTGAACAGGTCCGCCTCGCGGAAGCGGCGCGCCACCTGGGCGGGCTCCAGCCAGCCCGAGAACCGGACCTGGCGCTCGAGCTCCAGGCGGCGTACCTGCTCGCGCAGCGCCCCTTCCTCGGGCCCGGTGCCGACGATCTCGAGCTGATACCGATCGCGGTCGAGCAGCGCGAGAGCGTCGATCAGGTCGGCCACGCGGTTCCGCTCCACCAGGCGCGCCACGGCCAGGCAGCGGATCACGCCGTCGGGCACCCGGCGGAGCGCCACCCTGGGCCGAAACCGGGTGAGGTCCACGCCGTTGCGGATCACCGAGTAGCGAAGCCGGGCATCGGTGCGCTGAGCCAACTTGCCCAGGCTGTCGGAGGGGACCACGACGCAGTCGGCCCGGTGCCAGATCCAGCGGGTGAGCGGGTGGAGCAGCCGGTGGGCCCGCTCGACACCTCGATGCCCGATATCGTAGCCCGGCACGTCCGACCCGCGAAGCGAGATGATGAGCGGCGCGCCGTGCAGGTCGAGCAGCGGCAGCATGGCGGCGGTGGGAAGCGAGAACACGAAGTGGACCACCTGGTACTCCTCGCGCTCGAGCAGCCGGCGTACCACGGGCAGCGCGGCGGAGAGGTAGCCCACCGCACCGCGGACGCCGGCCTCGTGCGCCGCGCGGCGATGGCTCGGCACCCGGTGCACGGTGACGAGGCCCTCGGTCTCACTTGCGCCATCCCAGAAGAGGCGCGGATCGGATGAGGCCTCTTGGCCGCCCGCCACCACGTCCACCGTCACGCCACGGCTGGCCAGCCCTTCGGCCAGAGCCTCGGTAGCCAGCCCCGCGCCGCTGCCGCACGGCGGATACTCGTAGTTGAGCAACAGGACCCGCATGGGCGTAGGCCGCTCCGCAGAGGAGTGGATCGAGTCGGTCCGGGGTTTCGGTCGGGTACGCAGACGGAAGGGGCAAGAGGTACGCCAGCGAACGGAAGCGTACATCGGGTGCGGCGGCAGGCTGGGTCGGCAGCGCAACTGTGCGATGGTGCGGCGCTTGGGGGGCGGCAGGGCGACCGTGCAGGTGGTTGCGCTCACGGAAGAGGTGCACGCTGATGTAGCAGGGCGACGACATGACGTGACAGGGATTGCGGGCTCGTCCGTCCCATCATGAGGTGCCGAATACGCACGCTCCGCCAACGCCGCGTGTCACCCCTTGAAGTCGCGCACCGCCGCGTAGAGCAGACCGTCGAGCACCCGCCCGTCCTTGACGGCCGCCTGGCGCAGCCGTCCCTCCAGCTGATAGCCGGCGCGCTCGAGCACTCGGCACGAGCCCGGGTTGGTCGCGAAGACGTTGGCGTAGAGACGGCACAGGCCGAACCGCTCGAACGCATAGTCAGTGAAGCGTCGCACCGCGTCGGTCGTGAGGCCGCGGTTCCAGTGCGCTTCGCCGAGCCAATAGCCGATTTCCGCCGAGTAGCGCTCGACGTCCTGCTGGAGAAACACGCCGATGCCGCCGGCAGCCTCGCCGTTCACCTCGATGGCGAACTGCGTTTCGGGATCGGCGGCCGCGGCGAGCGTCACCCAGTGCTGAGCGGCGTCGAGAGTGTAGGGATGGGGAAACCGGTCGCGTACCTGGAGCCAGATCTTGCGATTGTTGGCGTGGCGGGCGAGCGACGGCGCATCGTCCACCTGCCAGCTCCGGATGCGACCGCCAGAAAACTCGAGCTCCATCCTACCGGGCCCGCGCCGAATCGGTCGGCGAGAGCTCGTCGTGTGCCGCGGGGCGGAAGATCAGGTCGAACGCGAGAAACACGGTCTTGGAGAACGGGAAGAACACGAACGGCGCCAGGATCATCAGCCCGATGCCGCCGTACTCCAGCAGGGTCCACGGAGGCGTGGGCCAGGTCAGCGCGATCGTGGCAATGAACAGCGCGGCGAACAGGAGCTCGGACGCGACGATGTTGAACATGTACGAGCCGACCTGGTAGCCCTCGTCGCCGCGCTCGGTCTTGAGCCCGCATACCGGGCAGCGCTCGCGCATGCGGAGCCAGGAGGTAAACAGATGGCTCTGGCCGCAGTTGGGACAGCGGAGCCGGAGGGCGCGGCCGAAGAGCATGAGGGCGCGGGACAGGACGCTCGCCATGGAGGAAAGGTAACCGCGCTTACGGCGGCTCGGTCCAGCATCACCATACGAGCGGGCATGCGGGTGGGCATGCCCTTTACGAGCGGGCATGCGGGGGGCATGCCCGTTTGCTCAACTCTGGTGACGGCAGCGCTACATCCGGAACAGGTAGCTCATCTTGAGGAAGAAGCCGTCGTCCGAGCGCCGGAGGCCAGTCCGGAGCGGATCATCGGGGTCCACCGGATCCCGCAGCGTGCTCCCGTAGCCCGCGAAGAGCACCGTGCCCGGGTTGGGCTGGTAGGAGAACAGCAGGTCCCCCCGGAATGACTCGTGCTTGAACGCCGTGGCCTGGACGAAATCACCCGCACCGGGATCGAAGATGAGCAGCGGCCCCTCGGTCCTGGTGTTGTCGCGCAGGTTGTCCTGCCGCTCGCTGGTGTACTCGCCCACCAGTCGGAGGAAGATCGGCCGGGAGA
>DASSMN010000255.1:0-2428 GCA_035688885.1 Gemmatimonadales bacterium | reverse complement strand
GCGCTCGGCCATCAGCTCGGCGCGGCCGGTGGTGGCCAGGGCCAGCAGGCCGCGCTCGCCTACGATGCTCGCATGCCGGAGCGCCTCGTCGGTCGCGTTCTCCGCGTTCCGCCACTCGCCCAGCTGGCGATAGATCAGCCCCAGGTTGTGGTACGCCTCCGCGGCCCCCCGGCGATCCCCCAGGCGCTGGTACGCCAGCAGTGCCCCGCGATAGAGCCCCACCGCTTCGTCGGGCCGGCCCCGCAGATGCATGGCCGACGCGAGATTGTTGCACGCCCGCGCGGCGGTGAGGCTGTCGCCGAGCTGGGTCGCCAGGTTGAGCGCCTCGGCCAGCGACTGCTCCGCCTCGCCCATGCGGCCGCGCTCGAACCGGATCACGCCGAGCAGGTTGAGCGCGCGCATCCGCCCATCCGCGTCGCCCCGGGCGCGGAACTGAGCCAGCGCCCCGTCCGCCAGGCCTTCCGCCGCGGGGAACTCGCCCAGGCGGGTCGCGGCCGTCGCGGCCAGCAGGCGGGCGTCGGCCCGCCGGCCTGCGGGCGACCCCTCGACCTGCCGGTACCACTCCAGCGCGTCACTGAAGCGGCCCGCCCGCACCAGCTCCCGGAGCTGGTGAGTAGCGTCGTCGGCAAACGGTGAGGGCAGCATGGTCGGGTCAGTACGCCAGCGCGTACCGGCTGAAGCCGGTCAGCTCCGCGTCGGCCTCGTCGCTCTCGATGACGAGCACCGAGGTGAGCCGCACGAACGGGTCGCCGAGGTTCTCCTGCCGCCAGATGGCCAACGTCTGCTCGATCGTGCTGTCGCGGCTGTCGGTCGTGCCGTCGTCGTTGAGGTCGCCATTGGCATGGTCGTAGTGGATCTTGAGCTCGGCCGGAGCGAGCGGGCTGAACGTGAGGCCCGTCGGCTGCATGTCGAACAGCATCTCCGTGGGGTCCACGACGCTCATCGTGATGAGCACCGAGTCGCCGGGCGGGATCGGCAGGCCGTCGGGCGTGGCCAGCAGCGAGTTCGCGTTCACCCGAAGCCGGACGTATTCCTCGCCCTGGCCGCCGGTCTCGTCCTGGAAGTAGATCCGCGCCTCGCGATCCTCCCCCCGCTTGGCGTAGAAGCTCACCGTCGGGTTGAACAGCGGCGTGCTGGACGCCGCCACGTGGACCACGCTCAGGTCGGCGGGCGGACGGCTGTCGTCCGGCGGCGCGCTGGAGTCGGAGCAGGACGCGGCCACGCCGGCCGAGAGGGCCAGCAGCAGGATCCGCAGGACAGGTACGCTACGCATTAGTGATCTCCAGGGGTGTGGCCGGCGCGCTCGTCCGGCTCTCCGTCGAGCAGCCGCTGCAATCGCGGCCGCGAGATGCCCAGACGCCGGGCAGCCTCGCTCTTGTTGCCGCTCGCAAGCTCCAGCATGGCCTGCGCGGCGGCGCGAACCAGGACGTCGATGGTGGCGGGGAACGGCAGCGCCGAGCGGGAGGCGCGGCTCGCCGCTCGAGGCGCGACCGGGATCAGCTCTTCGGCCCGGAGCGTCCCCCGAGGCGACAGCACCAGCGCCCGCTCAATCGCGTTGCGGAGCTCGCGCACGTTCCCGGGCCACGCGTAGGCCCGGAGCGCGGCCCGAAGCTCGGGTGACAGCGCCGGCACCGGCAGCCCGTACCCCGCGGCGATCCGGGCCAGGAAGGTCTCGGCCAGCAGCTCGACGTCGCCGTCGCGCTCCCGGAGCGGCGGCAGCGTCAGGGCCACGACGTTGAGCCGGTAGTACAGGTCCTCGCGGAACTCGCCGCGCTCGGCGGCGGCCGCGAGGTCGAGATGGGTCGCGCCGATCACGCGCACGTCCACCTGCCGCGACTGCTGCCCGCCCACCCGCCGGATGGCCCGCGACTCGAGCGCCCGCAGGAGCTTGGGCTGGAGCTCGAGCGGCATCGAGCCGATCTCGTCGAGGAACAGGGTGCCGCCGTGCGCCATCTCGAACAGTCCCGGCTTGGCCGCCACCGCGCCGGTGAAGGCGCCGCGCTCGTGCCCGAACAGCTCGCTCTCGAGCAGAGTGGCGGGAATGGCGGCGCAGTTGATCTCGACGAAGGGGTGCGCCGCCCGCGGGCCGCCGTAGTGAATCGCGCGCGCGAGGAGCTCCTTGCCCGTGCCGGTCTCCCCGCCGACCAGGACCGTGACGTCCCGGTGCAGGGCCACCCGGGCTCCCTGATCCAGCGTCTGGCGCAGCGCGGCGCTCCGGCCCAGGATCGCCTCGAACCCGACCGCCGTGCGCTCCGCCTCGGCAAACCGCGCGGCCTCGCTCCGCCCCTGCGCCTCTCGCGCCTCGCGCTCGAGCGACCGGCGCAGCACGTCGAGATCCTCCGGCAGCGCGAAGTAGTCCCGCGCGCCGCGCTGCACCGCCGCGGCCGCCAGACGGTGGTCGGGCGCGGCCCCGACCAGGTAGACCGGC
>DASSMN010000376.1:0-3559 GCA_035688885.1 Gemmatimonadales bacterium | reverse complement strand
CCGTTGCCGTGATAGGCGAAATCATCGGCGGCGGTCTTGCCGAGGACGATGGCCCCCGCCGCCCGGAGCCGGGCCACCTCGAGCGCGTCACGGCGCACCGGCTCGGGGAAGAGCCGGGCCCACTCGGCGCTCGAGCCGGTGGTCGGCAGCCCGCGCATGTCGTAGATCGCCTTGGCGAATACCGGCACCCCGTCGAGCGGTCCGCGCACGCGGCCGTTCTTGAGCCGCGCGTCGGCGGCGCGGGCCTCGTCGAGCGCGGTGGGCGAGAGCAGGTCGATGGCGCGCCAGCGGGCGCCGTCGGCGCGGCAGCGGTCCAGTGCTCGAGCCGTCACCTCGACCGCCGACCAGTCGCCGCGCCGGCGGCCGGCCTGATACTCGGCGATGGTGCCGTCCAGCGGGTCCTGACCGGTGCGCACCCGCATGGCCAGCGGCAGGCCGGCCAGCGCGGCGAGCTGCGTGAGCACTTCGCGGCGAGTAGGCGACATCGAGGATGGGTCCGGGTTCCGGCTCTACGAGGCCAGCGTCTGAATTCTGTCGGCCAGGCGACCGGCCGCGGTGCCGAGCGGCGCGAGCTCCTCGTTCCGGGGATTGAGCGCGCCGGCCTGGAGATCGTCCTCGAGCCCCAGGCAGATCTCCTTGGCGCGCCGGAGCCGGAACCGCTCCTGGAACGCGCGATAATCGTTCGCGCTGCCGGTGCTCAGCACGCTCCAGAGCCGGAGCCGCAGATCGTCCACGGCGCTCTTGAAGTCCTGGACGGCTTCGCGGCCCACCTCTCCGCTCGCCACCCTGGACTCGATCTGCTGCAGCACACCATTGAAGGTGGCGACCTGATCGGCGAAGGTTGGCTCACCCACGAGGTTCCTCCGGCGTGAGAGGGGAAGGGTGATGGGGCACTTCATAATGAAGCTCAGCGAACCCGGTGCCGACCGCCCGCACCGACACGAGGCGGAGCGGCGGGCTCACGATGCTCCGCGGCAGCAGGGGCTTGCCCGACCCGAGCGTGACCGAGCCGATCTGGACGAACAGCTCGTCGAGCAGGCCGTGATCGAAGAACTGCCCCGCCAGGTCTCCGCCGCCCACGATCCAGACGTTCTTCCCCGCGGCTGCCGAGCGCATCGCCTGGTGCACCGGGCGCACGTCACCGCGCGCGAACCGGATGTCGGCGCCCGGTACGGCCGGCAGCGTCCGGGTGGTGAACACCCAGGCGGGCTGCTGGTACGGCCACGGACGGGGCGACTGGCCGCCGATCACGTGGCGCAGCATCCACTCGTACGTGGTCGAGCCCATCGCCAGGGCTCCGACCTCGCGAATGAAGGTCGGATAGCTGGTGTCCGCGGGGTCGCCCAACGGGAACAGCCACTCGAGCGAGTCGTGCGCGTCGGCGATGAACCCGTCGAGGCTCGTGGCGGTGTAGTACTGGGTCTTCACGGTGGATGGTCCGGATTGGATCAGTCACCAAGATGCGACGGGAATGACGATGGCGCCAAGACCGCCGCCGTGGCCGGCCCCGCCGTCAGGTGCCGGCGTTCGGGAAATTGGTCGTCACGCCGCCGCTTCGTACCACCCGCGCCACCCGGTCCGCGAAGATCCGGGTACCGACCCGCACCATCTGCTCGGGGTCGCCCTTGAGCTCCGTCGAGTCGTCGAGCACGATCTCGCCGGTTTCCACCCGAATCAGCTGCCCGGTGAACAGCCAGATCAGGTTGCTGGTCTTGCTGACCTTGGCCATGACCACCCACCGCGCCCCCACCGACTTTCCCACCGAGCGGGCGCAGGCCACGATCACGTTGCAGGACTGGTCACCCGAGAGGCCCTGCGCTTCCGGCGCGCCCGCCGCGGCTGCTACCCGGGCCGCCGGCAGGAGCTGCTGACCGAGCTGCTCCGAGAGCCGGCTGAGCAGCACCTCGGTGGCCAGGCCGGACTTGCTCGAGTCCGAGGCCTCCTGGAGGTTGGCCTGCGCGGTATAGAGGGCCACCGGCAGGGCCGCGACTGGCGCGGACGGGGACTCCAGCGGGCGGCTGCGGGCGGATTCGGTCTGGGCCGCGACGGCGCCAGGGATAGCCAGAGTCAGAGCGGACAGCAAGATCGGCAGGCGGCAAGCGCGAAGCATGAGGCAACCGGTGAGAGGCATGATAGGGGAAATGTAGCCCACTCCGGACCAGGGTCGTGGGGTCCATTTGCCGCCGCCGCTCGATCCCCGTAGCTTGGCGCCTATGGCCACCGCACCGGACTCACTCTCGCCCGCCCTCGAGCGCGTGCTCGAGAAGTTCGCCGGCGTCGTCCGCCGGGTGTGCTGGCGTTATCACTTTACGGGATCGGAAGTTGACGACCTGATGCAGGAGGTCAGGATCCGCCTGTGGCACGCCCACGGGGGCCAGGAGCGGCCCCATGAGATTCTGGCGGCCATCCCTGCGTCTTATCTCCATAGAACGGCCCTCTCCGCGGCCGTCGATCTCCTGCGCCGTCGGCGGTCGCGGCGGGCCGACCAGATGGTTCCCATCGATGATGAGCCGGACGGTATGGCCCAGGCGGCCGGTCCGGACCACGTGCTCGCGGAGTCCGAGCTCGCCGCCCAGGTGGAGCGGGCCGTCGAATCGATTCAGCCGTCCCGCCGTCCCGTCGTCCGGATGCACCTCATGGGACATTCGCGCGAGGAGATCGCCCGGGTCCTGGGGTGGTCGGAGTCCAAGACACGCAACCTGTTATACCGTGGCCTCGCCGACGTGCGGGAGCGTCTGCTGGCCGAGGGGGTCGGATGGAACAACCCGACGTAGCCGAGACCGAGCGGCTCCAGAAGCTGTACGCGGGGCGAGTTGCCGGCCGGACCGGGAGCGAGCCGCACGCGTCGCCTGACGCGATCCTGGCCGTGGTGACGCGGGAGGGGTCCGAGGAGGAGCGGCTGGCGACGCTGGAGCACGTCATGGCCTGCGCCGAATGCCACCGCGAGTACCAGTGGCTCACCGCGGTGAACGAGGCCGGCGTCGAGGCCGAGGGCTCGGCGGGGGCGGCGCCGCGCCGGTCCCGGTGGCTGGGCGCGCCGATGGCGATGGCGGCGTCACTGCTGGTGGCGATCGGCGTGGGGGTGGTGCTCTCGGGCGTGTTCCGGTCGGCCGACGATCGCGAGCGGGGCGGGGGCGCCTCGGCCGACATCGCACTGGTGGGGCCGGCGGATCGAGCGTCGATCGCAGGGCCGATCGTGTTCGTGTGGCACGCGGCGCCGGGGGTGTCGCGCTACGTGCTGGAGGTGCAGCGGGCCGACGGCTCGGTGGCCCTCGCGGACACCACAGCCGACACGTCCGCGACGGTGACCGACCTGTCCCGGCTGCGGCCCGACTCCGCCTACCGCTGGTGGGTGCGTGAGGCCACCGACGGCGCGGAGCCGCGCAGCTCGGCGTTTCGGGATCTTCGGCTGAGCGGTCGCTGAGGCCTGTCATCCCGAGCGAAGCGAGGGATCTTGTTTGCAGGTATCGAGCTCGGCGGCACCGTTGAGGCTCGTCATCCGGTGCGAGCGGGCTGAGGTGGTCGGGGGAGGCTGGCCAGGCCCCGCCAACCGAAGGTC
>DASSMN010000154.1:0-2128 GCA_035688885.1 Gemmatimonadales bacterium | reverse complement strand
CTGAAGCCTTCGCTCACGCCGGCGCGCGAGAGATTCCGCACCAGGGCGCGTCCCGCGCTCCGCCAGTCGACCCCGTGGTGGTAGTAGAACCGCCGATCTTCCACCGCGATGAACGCCGCGCGGACGTGGCGCGGCACCCGGGCGAGCGGCACGTTCACCCGGCGGACGTAGGCGAGCCGGCCCAGCGGGACGCCGGCGCGATCGAGCACGCGGCCGCCCTGACTGGGTCGGAACGTCTGAATGTCGGCGGTGGATGGACACCCTTCGAAGCCGCAGGTGACAGTCCAGGTGCCGGCGGCGAGCACGAGCAGGGTGAACAGCGCGAGCGCCGCGAGTCCGACGCGGCGCCCGGCGGGAAGCGACAGTTTCAGTTGGAGGTCGGCGCGGACCCGGCAGAATCGGTGCGCGTGCCTCGGTCGGCAAACTGGCCATTGCCGCGGCGTTCCTGGAACCGCTCCCAGCGCGCCTCGGCCTCATCGCGCACCGTGGCGGCCGCTTCGCGCACCCGTTCGCGCGCGGTGGCGGTGCGCTCGCTGGTGAAGAAGTACGTCGCCGCGGCGATGCCGGCGCCGATGATCAACGCGGTGCCCAGCGGGCTGGAGCCCTCGTCGAGATCCTCCTCTTCCAGGTCGTCAACCTCGTCCTCCAGCGCCTCGAGGGCCTCTTCGTACCGCTTCCGCCCCCGACGACTCAGCTCTTCGGCCCGAGCCCGAACGGCGCGGCGCATGGGCCGACTCCGCTCCTCGAGGTCTTCGAGCTCCCCTTCCAGACCTTCGCGCGCCGCATCGAGCCGCTTGCGTAAGGTCCGCCGCGTCTCGCTGCCCGTCTGCGGCGCGGCCAGCAGTCCGACGCCCACTCCCAGCACCGTGGCCAGCAGCGCCGTACCGAGCCGGCCACCCCGACTCCCGCGATCGTCCGAGCTCATGCAGCCTCCAACCGCCGCCACCCGGCGGCGACGTGGGTTCCGTCTATCGGGTCCACCAGCGGACCCGGGGGGATGCATCGCACTCTAATCAATCCCGGGGTCGAGCGAAACATCTTGCATTCCACCAGCGGCAGCGGGAAAACGCACCCGGACCCTGGCGGCTGGATGGCCGGACGTTCAACGGCTCCCAGGGGGACCAGGATCCCGGCAAGCGGCGGCAAGCTGTTCCAGGGCAATCGGTTCAGTGCTGGGGCGGAGACGGTCCCAGTGCGAGTATCCGCTCACAAGGCTGGAGAGCACGGTTCTGGCTCCTTCGGGGCCGACGGTCGCGGGTCTACCCCCTTGTCATCCTGGTCTGGCTGGTCGTGTTAACCCTTGGGCCGCTGGCCCCACGAAGGAATCGAGTGTCGCCATGTACCTCGTCGAACTGAGACCCGGCAAGGAAGAGCTGTACCGGACGACGGAGGAGCTGGCCGCGGCCATCCGCAAGGGTGACGTCGACGGACACTCGCGGATCTATCACCGCGCCACGTCCAAGTGGATCTCGGTCACCCTGCATCCGCAGTACAAGGCGATCATCGCCGAGCGTCCGGCGGCTCCATCGCTGCCGCCGCTCGAGCGGACCAACTGGACCTTCTTCAACGATTCCGCGGACTCGCTCGCCGGCGCCAATGACCCCACTCCGGACGACGCCGATCGCGACGAGGACCAGGGTCACGGCAGCGACCCCAACCATCCCTGGCGCCGGCCCCTCGCGCTCAGCATCACGGGCGGCCTCCTGATTCTCGGGCTCCAGCTGGCCGCCTCGGGGCCCAAGCCGCCATGGGCGTCGAAATCCGCGAAAGGTCCGGTCGAGACCACCATTCCCGCGCTGCCGGCCGCCGCTCCCGCGGAGCAGCCCGAGACGGCCGCGCCGACCCCGATCGCGGCGCCGGCGCCTGCGGCGGCGACCCCCACGATTTCATTGGTGAGCAGCGGCGCCAGCTGGACCGAGCTCAACCGAGGCTATGTGTCGTCCGGTACCTCGGCCGACAGTCCGGTCGAGATGTCGGCGGCCGCGGCGCCCGCCCCGCACGCTTCCGTGCTCCCCGCCGCTCCGAAAATCCGGACCAAGGGCATGCTGCTGAGCGCCGTTTCGGCGTCGACAGTCGCAGCGTCCACCACGGCCGCTCCGACGCCTGCTTCCGGCAGCGGGGCGGCAGC
>DASSMN010000013.1:0-2986 GCA_035688885.1 Gemmatimonadales bacterium | reverse complement strand
CGTCATACCCGTAGCGCAAGAGATCAGCCCGGAGCAGGTCCGACAGCATGAGGACCTGCTCCGGGCTGAGATCTTTCCGGAACCGGCTGGTCATGTCGGTAATCCGCGCTGACTTGACGTGGCGCTCGAAGGCCGGAGGATGCTCGAGCTCGGCGAAGTCGAGCACGCGCCGGCAGGTACCCCAGGGATCCGCGCAGTAATCCTCGTATCTCACTTCCAGATACCGATTCTGGTCGACGCCGGCGCGCGCCGTCTCGATCGCGCGGGTGTGGAGCCGCCACTGGATACCGGCCAGCGCGATGAAGGATCGCCCGCTGGCCTCCCACGCCGCCTCGTCCTCGGGCGAGAGCGGGCCGTAGCGCCAGTTGTGAGGCCCGTACCAGCCCCGCCATTGCCACTCGTTGATATGGAGGTAGGAGCTGGCGACCGCTCGGCCGTCCCGCACGATGTGAATGAACTTGGCGTCCGGGAAGACCTCGTTGAGGAACCCGATCCGGGACCACCCGGTGAGCTTGATGAACACCCGGTTCCGCTGTCGGCTCAGCATGCGCTCGAACACGCCGTGAAGCTGCCGGCGCACCCGGGGCGTCACGTCGGCGGCCACGAGGTCGCGGCCGGGCTCGGCGAACCCATACGCGTGCGCATACCAGAAGCCATAGTTCTCGCCCGGCTTGAGCCGCTTCCCGAACAGCTTGCGCACCAGCGGATTTCCCGCGGCGGTGACCGCCCACCGGTTCCATTCCGGGTGGGTGGGAAACTCCTCGGCAAAGCCGGACAGCCACATGAGCTGCGGGTGCACGCCCATCAGTCGGTGGAAGGCGGTCGAGCCGCATCGCCCGGTACCGACGATGAAGATGGGTTTGGTGACCGGCAGAGTCTTGGTCGTGGACGACATGTCTCTCCCTTCGAAGGGTCGAGGTCCGTCAGATCTCCGCGCGCCGGTAGGCGTCCAGCGTCGCCTGGGCGGCCTGGTCCCAGCGGAACGCGCGGGCTCGTTCGAAGCCGAGGGCGCGCAGGCGCTCGCCTTCCTCGGGTTGGGTGGCGCGCTCGATGCCGGCTTCGATGCTGGCCGGATCGAACGGGTCCACGATGACGGCCGCGTCGGCCGCGATCTCGGGCGCCGACCCGGTGCGCGACGTCACCACCGGCGCGCCGCACGCCATGGCTTCGACGATCGGCAGCCCGAAGCCTTCGTAGATGGCCGGATACACGAACGCGGCGGCGCCGGCATACAGACGCCGGAGCTCCGCCTGGTCCACGTAGCCCAGCAGCGACACGCCCTCCGGGGCATTTCCCTGGTGGCTGAACTCGGGATCAAGCGAGTTGCCCGTGATGAGCAGACGGTAGGCCTGGCCGCGGCCGCCACGCCCTCGCCAGCGCACGAAGGCCTCGATCAGCCGGCGCGCGTTCTTTCGCGGGGAGACCCCGCCCACGGCGAGGAGGTATGGCGGTTCGGACGATCCAGGGCGCGCCAGCGGAGTGAAGGCGGGATCCACTCCATGGTAGACCACATCGATCTTGGCCGCTGGGACATGCGCGCGCCGCATGAGGTCATCCGCGGTATAGCGGGAGACCGCGATGAGTCGGTCGGCGCGCCGGATGGCCCAGGGAACGAAGACGCCGTACATGAGGCGAAGCCGGGTCGCATAGAGCTCGGGGTGGGCCTGCCACCCCAGGTCATGCACGGTCAGCACGCAGCGTACGCGCCGGCTCAGCGTGAACGGCAGGAAGCCGTCCATGCCGTGGTACAAGATGCGCTTGTCGGACGGCAAACCCTTGAGACAGCCCGCGTGGTCGAACCAGAGCTTCCACGCCAGGGCTCGGAGCGAGCCGGCATCCAGCTCGGGGCGCCGGGCCGAGATCACCTCGCGCACGCCCGGGATATCGAGGCCGATCGGCGCCCAGGTCAAGGCGGTGATGCCGAGCTCGCCGGTGGCCGCCAGCGCCCGGATCAAGTGCTGCATGTAGATCTCGATCCCCGTGTGGGGCCCTGTGAGGTTCCGGGCATTCACCACCAACTCCGGGGCGCTCATGCCGCGGCTCGCTCCAGCACCGCCAGGGTCTCGCGAGCGGTGCGGGCCCAGCGGAACTCGGCGCTGCGGGCTCGGCCCGCCGCGATGAGGCGAGTCCGGGTAGCGGCGTCATCGAGCACCCGCTCGATACCGGCGACGATGCTGTCCACCGATTCGGGATCCACCAGCACCGCAGCATTCTCGGCCAGCTCCTTGGTGCCGTAGCGATCCGCAGTGACCACCGGGCACCCGGCCGCCATTGCTTCGAGCACCGGCAGCCCGCAGGACTCGAAAAGCGACGGCAGCAGCAGCGCCTCCGCCATCTCGTAGACCGCGGCCAGATCGTCCTGCTCGATCCAGCCGGGGCGGTGGACCCACGCCTCGATCCCCAGCGCCTCCGGCTCGAGCAGCTCGCGCTCGGAGAGAAACCGATTTTCCCCACCGGCGATGACGAGGGGGAGACCCCGACCGGGCCCGACGCGCGCATAGGCCCGCACCAGGCGGGTGAAGTTCTTTGGCGGATAGATCGCCCCCGCATACAGCAGAAACCTCGGCGGCAGTCCATAGCGGCGCCGCACGGCGTCCAGGGCACTGGGCTCGAGCCGACGGCGGAAGACGTCATCGACGCCCGAGTACACCGTGACGACCCGCTCCGGCAGGACGGGCAGGAATTGGAGCACGTGCTGGCGGGTGACCTCGGAGACCGCGACGATCGCCGCCGCGCGGCGGGCGTAGCGGGGCACCAGATAGCGGTGGCTCAGCCGGTCCTTGAACCGGGATGCCCATGGCATGACGTACCAGTCGAGTCCGTGGCAGACCCACACGGCTGGGCAGCCGGCCCTGAGGGGAATCGAGTACTTGGGATTGAACAGGACGTCGATCCCGTAGCGCCGGACCGCTCGGGGGACCGAGATCTGATCCCAGGCCACGACCGAGCGGCCCTCGAGGGCGTGCTCCTCGACGCGAGGGCGGCC
>DASSMN010000048.1:0-5625 GCA_035688885.1 Gemmatimonadales bacterium | reverse complement strand
GAGCTGCACGGTGCTGCCCGCGGCGACGCTCGCCGACGCCGGCGCGACCTCCACCGAGGCGACCGGGTCGGGTGGCACCCCGGCCCGAAGCTCGAGGCCGATGGCGCCGCCGTTGGCGTTGGGCCAGTTGGCGTTGATCGTATTGTCGCCGGTGGACCACTCGGTCTGGAGGTCGGACGGCGGCGTCTCGCCGGACGGCTGCTCGGTGATTTCGGTGAAACCTGCGCCCGGCGCGACCCCGGCGGTGCTTCGGGCCACGCCGAAGACGCCGAACGACACGTTGCCCGGGTCCGCAAAGGCGTTGAGCGTGATGGTTCGGCCGGCCACGTTCTCGCCCCGTGCCGTGGCCGACTGGGCCACCGCGTCGCTGCCGTTGGTACCGGTCGTCACGACCCCCTGCCACTGCTCCACGACCCACTGACAGTTGGCCTGCGTGGTCGTAAACGTGATCTTGACGGGCCCGCTGCCCGGCGAGGCGGTCAGGGCGCGGAACAGGCTCAGCCGCTGGTGCGGAGTGGCGTTGTTGTCGAAGGCGAGCGTCTTCACCTGGGTCCACGTCGTCATCCCGCCGCCGGTGACCTTCGGGCTCGGAGCGGCGCTGCTCGCGTGGTGGCCAAGCACGGCGACCGTGACCAGCGCGTTGGCTGCCGGTGCAATGCTGGCCGTGGTACAGACCTGCTGATCGACCGCGCTGTTTCCGGCGGCGAGCACGGTGTGGGTAATGCCGGTGGCGCTCGACGCTGGCGCGGCGGCGACGGGGACAACCGTGGTTTCGCGGGGCTCGGTCGGGCGATCGACGCAGGTGACCGTCGCGGCGACCAGCGCCGCGGCGGCGAGGCTTGCAACGCGACGGGGCATCAGGCTCGACATGCGCATGTCGGCCGCCGGAGCGCACGCGAGCGCGCGTGCACCTCGAAGGTCCGGTGTGCTTGCCGGACGGTGTGTGATGCGATGTGACGTGGGAAACCCGCACACAGTAAGACAGGGCGGCTCGCGCGTCAACGGGTCGCGCCGACCCATTGCAGTTTCGCGCCTGGACTACCTCGAGGCTCGCGCCGTCTGGATTAAACCGTCCACGCGACGCATCTTCCAACACCTCTCACCAACGACCCCATGCCCGAACTGCTCGGCCGGCTTCAGTCCGCCCTGGCGGACCGATACCGCCTGGAGCGCGAGGTCGGCGCCGGCGGAATGGCGACCGTCTATCTCGCCCAGGACATTCGCCACGCCCGGCGAGTGGCGCTCAAGGTGGTTCGTCCGGAGCTCGCCGCCGTGATCGGCGCCGAGCGATTCCTGGCCGAGATCCAGCTCACCGCCAACCTGCAGCATCCGCACATCCTGCCGCTGTTCGATTCGGGCGAGGCGGACGGGTACCTGTTCTACGTCATGCCGTTCGTCGAGGGCGAGACCTTGCGCGACCGGCTGACCCGCGAGAAACAGCTCGCGGTGCCCGAGGCCATACGGATCGCGGAGGAAGTGGCCGCGGCGCTCGACTATGCCCACCGGCATGGGGTGGTGCACCGGGACATCAAGCCCGAGAACATCCTGCTGCACGACGGCTCGGCGCTGGTGGCGGATTTCGGCATCGCCCTGGCCGCGAGCAAGGCCGGCGGCGCCCGGATGACGGAGACCGGGATGTCGCTCGGCACGCCCCACTACATGTCGCCCGAGCAGGCGATGGGCGAGCGCGAGATCACCGCCCGCTCGGATGTGTACGCGCTGGGCTGCGTGCTGTACGAGATGCTGACCGGCGAGCCGCCGTTCACCGGCGCCACCGCCCAGGCGGTGGTGGCGCGCGTGGTGACCGAGGCGCCGCGGCCGCTGCACGCGCAGCGCCATACCATCCCGGCGCACGTCGAGGCCGCGGTGCTCACCGCGCTGGAGAAGCTGCCGGCGGATCGGTTTGCCTCGGCCGCCGACTTCGCCACGGCGCTCCGGAACAAGAGCTACGCGACGACGGCCGCGCTGCCGGTGACGGAGGGCCCGGTACGCAAGGCCGGCCCACGGCGCGACACGCGGCTGCTGGTCGCGCTGGCCGTGGCGGGGGTGGCCACGGCGGCCGCGCTCTGGGGGTGGCTCCGCCCGCCGGCCCGCGAGCCGCTCACGCAGTTCAGCGTCGCGCTCCGCAAGAGCGAGGAGCTGCAGGCCCCGCCCACCCAGGGCGGCAACCGCATCGCGATCTCACCCGACGGGCGCCAGATCGTGTTCACGGGCCCCGGTCAGGGCGCAAGCCAGCTCTGGGTTCGGCGCCTCGACCAGCTCACCTCGACGCCGATCGCAGGCACCGAAGGCGGGTACAGCCCGTTCTTCTCGCCCGACGGGCGACAGGTCGGCTTCATCAAGGGCGGCAATACGCTGCGGCTCGCCTCGCTCGACGGCGCGCCGACGGTCACGCTGCTGGATACCGCCAATACCGTCAGCGCCGACTGGAGCGCCGACGGCTGGATCTACATCGAGGGCGGCGCGGGCATTCTGCGCCTCCGGCCCACCGGGGGCGCCGTCGAGCCGGTGTACGCGGTCTCCGCCGAGCGCCACGAAATCGGAGCCGAGTTTCTCAATGCGCTGCCGGGCGGCGGACTCCTGTATCGGCTGCGTTACGGAGGCAAAGGCCAGAACGAGTTTCAGATCGCCGCGATGAAAGTGCCGGGTGGCACGCCGAAACTCCTGACCCGCGGGGTGTTCGCGCGCTACGCGCCAAGCGGCCACCTCCTGGTGGTCACCGCCGAGGGAAAGCTGATCGCCATTCCGTTCGACGCCACCAAACTCGAGCTCACCGGACCGCCGATCGCCGTGCTCGAGGGGGTCGGCGTGCGGGCCGCCGGGTTCAGCGTGGACCTGGCACTTTCGGGGAACGGCACGCTGGTGTATACCACCGGCGGCGCGATCGGGGCGCGGCGGGTCGTGTGGGTGACACGCGAAGGCGTGCCCACCCCGGTGGATCCGGGCTGGGATCCGCAAGGCAGCATCGACGCCGTGGCGCTCTCGCCCGACGAGAAGGCGCTGGCCGTGGCCCTCTCGCGGAACGGGAAGTCCGACATCTGGGTCAAGGCCCTGCCCGCGGGCCCGTTCTCCCGGATCACCTTCGGCGACACCGGCAGCACGCGTCCGGTCTGGGCGCCCGACGGCCGCTCGCTGCTCTACATCTCGGACCGGGTGGGATCCAGCGTCGGCCCGGTTTACCAGCATCGGGCCGACGGCACCGGCAACGCCACACTGGTGTTCCGCGGCACCACCGACTGGGGGCAGGCCGTGCCGTCGGGCGACGGTCGATGGCTCATTCTCCGGAATGCACCGATCTCGGGCAGCCCCGGCATCTTCGGCGTCCGCCAGGGCGATACCACCGCGACGCCGCTGGTCAGCTCGGCGGCATCCAACATGTTCCCGGCGCTCTCACCGGACGAGCGCTGGCTGGCCTATGCGTCCGACGAGTCGGGGACGATGGAGGTCTACGTGCGGCCGTTCCCCGAAACGAGCTCGGCCAGGTGGCAGGTTTCGACCGCGGGCGGGATCCAGCCGGTGTGGAGCAAGAGCGGTCGCCAGCTCTACTACGTGAACGGCCAGAACGAGCTGATCGCGGCGGACATCCGGCCTGGCGCGACCTTCGCGGTGGGGGAGCAACGGGCCCTGTTCTCGGTCGCGCCGTTCCTCCGCCTCGGTGCCACCCCCTCGTACCTCGTGTCCGCAGACGACAAGCGGTTCATCATGTTGCGCGAGGGGGAGGCGGCGCAGGAGAGCGAGCTCATCGTGGCGATGCACTGGCTCGACGCGCTGAAGGGAAAGACGAGCCGATAGGCCGGAGTCGGCGCCGGCAAAGGTACGCGAGATTCAACCACGCGGCGGTATATTCTCCCGTGCCCGCTCCAATCCGAAACCCCGCCGACCTCGGCGTCAACCGCGCTCCGGGCGGTGATCTCTCGAGCGCTACCCTGGCGCGCGTCTCGCGCCGCCTGATTCCGTTCCTCCTCCTGCTCTACATTCTCAACTTCCTCGACCGCGTCAACGTGGGATTTGCCGCGCTCGAGATGAACCGCGACCTCGGCTTTGGTCCGGAGGTGTACGGTTTCGGCGCCGGGGTGTTCTTCCTCGGCTATTGCCTGTTCGAGGTGCCCAGCAACCTGGTGCTCTACCGGACCGGTGCCCGGCTCTGGATCGCGCGGATCATGGTGACCTGGGGGCTCGCGGCCTCCGCGATGATGGTGGTGCACACGGCCTGGGGCTTCTACGGGCTTCGATTCCTGCTGGGCGTGGCGGAAGCGGGGTTCTTTCCCGGCATCATCTTCTATCTCACCTACTGGTTCCCCGCGCCGGAGCGGGCACGGGCCTACGCCTGGTTCCTCGCGGCCATTCCGGTGTGCGGGGTGATCGGCGGCCCGATCTCGGGCGCGCTGCTGGGGCTGGACGGCCGGCTCGGCCTGCAGGGCTGGCAATGGCTGTTCGTGCTGGAAGGCGTTCCGTCGGTACTGGTGGGCATCGCCGTGCTGCGGCTGCTCCCCGATCGCCCCCGGAACGCGCGCTGGCTTCGGCCCGAGCAGCGCGCGTGGCTCGAGGCTCGGCTCGAGGCCGAGCGGCAGCAGGACGCCGCGCTGCATGCCGGGGGGCCATCGCACGCCGCCAGCCTGCGGCATGCGCTGGCGGATCCGGCCGTGTGGTGGCTCGGGGTGAGCTATTTCCTGCTCATCGTCCCGCTGTACGGTTTCGCGCTGTGGCTCCCGCAGCTCATCAAGGCCAGCGGCAGCTACACCAACTTCGAGGTGGGCGTCATCACCGCGATCCCCTACGCCGTCGCGGCCATCGGCATGGTGCTGGTCGGTCGGCGGTCCGATCGCACGGGTGAGCGATACTTCCACCTCGCCACCCCAGCGCTTGCGGGCGCGGTCGGCCTGCTCGCGGTCACCCGGGCGGGCAGCCCCGTTCTCCTCGTGGCCGCGCTGTCGCTCACGGCGTTCGGGGTGCTCGGCTGGCTGGGCCCGTTCTGGGCGCTGCCGACGGCCTTCCTGAGGGAGCAAGCCGCTGCCGGCGGGATCGCGCTGATCAACTCCATGGGAGCCGTCGGCGGGTTCGTCGGACCCTACCTGCTCGGACGAGTCAAGCAGAGCACCGGCGAGTTCAAGGCGGGACTTCTGCTGCTGGCAGGATCGCTGCTGGCCGCGGCCGTGCTCGCGGCAGGACTCCGGCGGGCCGCGCGTCAGCGCGGCTGAGAGACTCCGCCGGCTACCTCAAGAGCATGATGCGCCCCACCGAGGGCACCCCATCTCCGTTCACCAGGAACAGCAGGTAGGGCCCCGGCGGCGCCACGTTTCGCCGTCCAGGCAGCGTTACGCTCACTCGCCCCGATGACGCCGAGAAGCTGAGCGGCACCAGGCGCTGGGACTGGTCGAACGCGTGGGTCACCGAGCCCATCCGGATCAACGTGACCTTGCTGATGCTCGCGGCATCAGGCGACGGGACGTCGATCGTCTGCCCGTAGGTCACCGCATCCGGCGTTGCGCCGTTGATGCCGGGCCGCGGCCCCTTGAACAGATAGGGCGGCGAGTAGACCTCGTAGTTGAGGTTGTTGGGGGTGCTGCCGCCGTCACCGCCGCCCGCGTGGAGCACCCGACCATCGGGAAGCAGCAGCGCGGTCGA
>DASSMN010000058.1:0-2435 GCA_035688885.1 Gemmatimonadales bacterium | reverse complement strand
GAGGGAGGTTTGCTGGCCGGCGACCAGCCGGGCCAGTCGCGCCAGTGTCTGCACCACCTGCCGATAGCTCTTGGCACTATCCGCGGCGCTGTCTCATAAACAGTGGCGGTCTCGGCGGGTCGTCGCAACACCTGGCGTGATCACCACAAGGATGAACGCGGAGGTGGCTGATGAAGGCGTTCGGGTTGACGGCGGAGCAGCAAGAGGAGATCTGGCGGCGGTGGCGAGCCGGTGAGTCGCTGGGGGCGATCTCGCGCCGGATGGGAATCAACCGGCCAGCGACCGTGCGGTCATTTCTCGCCTCGACCGGTGGTGTGCACCGCCCACCACAGCGCCGCGATACGCGACAGCTGACCGCCAACGAGCGGGAGGAAATCAGCCGCGGTGTCGCCGCCGGCCAGGGGTGCCGGGTGATCGCCCGGCGGCTGAGCCGCACACCGTCGACGATCAGCCGCGAGCTAGCCCGCAACGGGGGCCGCCGCCAGTACCGCGCTCACCTTGCCAACACCGCCGCGTATCGCCGTGCGCAGCGACCCAAGCCGTGCAAGCTCGCGCTGCATCGGCAGCTACGCGACGAGGTCGCACGTCGCCTCGATGACGGCTGGTCCCCGCAGCAGGTCGCGGCACGCTTGGTCGTGGACTTCCCCGACGACGAGACGATGCGTGTGTCCCACGAGACGATCTACCTGACGCTGTTCGTGCAAGCCCGAGGCGCACTACGGCGCGAGCTGCCCCGCGCCCCACGCAGCGGACGGGCCATGCGCCATCCCCGCGGCAAGCGCCTACCGCAGGGCCGCGGGCAGCTCACCGAGATGGTGCCCATCAGCGAACGACCCGCCGAGGCCGACGACCGGGCCGTGCCCGGGCACTGGGAAGGCGACCTCGTGTTCGGCAAGCGACCCAGCGCGGTCGCCACCCTGGTCGAGCGGCGCAGCCGGTTCGTGCAGCTGGTGGCGCTACCCGGCGGCTGCAAAGCCGGACAGGTCCGCGACACCGTCACCACCGCGGTGCAGCGGCTGCCCGAGGCGCTACGCAAGTCCCTCACCTAGGACCAGGGCAAGGAAATGGCCGAGCACGCCCAGTTGTCCGTGGCCACCGGCGTACAGGTCTACTTCTGCGACCCACACTCGCCCTGGCAGCGCGGCAGCAACGAAAACACCAACGGGCTGCTACGCCAGTACCTCGCCAAAACCGCTGACCTGCGCCAGTTCAGCCAGGACGACCTCGACGCCATCGCGGCAAAGCTCAACCGCCGGCCTCGACACACCCTCGCTTGGAAGACACGGCGGAGTCAGGTGGTCATGGCGACGTATGCTGCGCTGTGAGATCGTTGAGTTCTTCGACGGGCTTCCGCCACTTTAACGTCTCGCGCGGTCTGCCGTTCAACTCCACAGCGACTTTATCGAGCTCAGCCTGAGAATGCAAGGACAGGTCGGTGCCCTTCGGGAAGTACTGCCGGAGCAGGCCGTTGGTGTTCTCGTTCGACCCACGCTGCCACGGTGAGTGCGGGTCGCAGAAGTATACCGGAATGCCCGTGCGGATAGTGAAGTCGGCGTGGCGGGCCATCTCCTTGCCCTGGTCCCAGGTCACGCTGTTGCGGAGGAACTCCGGCAGCGTCTCCATCTTCTTCGCCAGCAGGTACGCGACCCGCTCCGCGGTGCGGTCATACGGAATCCGGACCAGCATGACGAACCGGGTACGACGCTCGACCAGCGTCGCGATCTGCGATCGGCCGCCCTTCCCGATGATCAGATCGCCCTCCCAGAACCCGGGCACGGCGCGGTCGTCGGCCTCGACCGGACGCTCGCTGATAGCCACCATGTCCGGGATTGTCCCGCGCGAGACAGTCGGCCGGGACCGGTTCACCCGCCGCGTCCGCCCCTTGCGCAGCGCCAGCTTGAGCTGCGTCCGCAGCTCCCCCCGGGCCTGCAGGTACAGGCACTCGTACACCGTCTCGTGCGACACCTGCATGCCTTCGTCGTCGGGATGCTCCGCGCGGAGTCTCCTGCTGATCTGCTTCGGTGACCACTTCTGTGTCAGGCCGTCGTTCACTGCGTCGTGCAGTCGTGCCGACGCCTCTAGTCTCCGTTCCTTCGGCCTCGCCCGGTTCCCGTCGCAGCGGCGCTGGGCGTCAACGGCCCGATAGTCGTCCCGCCCGCCGTTGCGGTTGATCTCACGTGACACCGTCGAGTGGTGCCGGCCCAGGAGCGCCCCGATGAACCTGGCCGAACGGTTCCGGCTCAGCTCCCGCGAGATGGCTTCCCGTTCCTCAATCCTCAAAGCCTCACGCGGGCTCATCCACCATCCAGTCTGTCGACACCATCATAACCATCCTATCGAGGTGTCGCTACGACCGTTTGACCCCGCCCACTCTCTAAGACGTCGTCACTGAGAGAGTGCCAGAACCAGAGGTGGCTAGCGAGGAAATAGAGGGT
>DASSMN010000072.1:0-3616 GCA_035688885.1 Gemmatimonadales bacterium | reverse complement strand
GGCGGCATTCGACCAGGGACCGGGGATCGTGGTGAGCGCGGGCACGGGGAGCGTGGCGGTGGGGCGGGATGGCGCGGGCCGGGAGCACCGGATCGGCGGATACGGCTGGCAGATGGGCGATGAAGGGAGCGGCTATGCCATCGGCCGCGCGGCGCTCGGCGCCGTGAGCCGGGCCGCCGACGGCCGGAGCCCGCGCACGGCGCTGAGCGAGCGGGTCCTGGCGGCCAGCCGGAGCGGGGGCTTCGACGACCTGATCCGCTGGGCGGCCGGCGCCTCGCCGGCCGAGGTGGCGTCGCTGGCACCGCACGTGCTCGACGTGGCGGCCCACGGCGATCCCCTGGCGCAGGGCATCTGCGACTACGCCGCGCGCGAGCTGACCCAGCTCGCCGTGTGCCTGGTGCCGATGATGGACGTGCAGCCGCCGGTGGGCGTGGCGCTCACCGGCGGCCTGCTCAGCTCCGAGGGGCCGCTCCGGCGGAGCGTCCTGGCCCGGCTCCGGGAGGATGCCAATCTCTCGCCGATCGAGACGCGGGTAGACGCAGTGGAGGGGGCGCTTCGGCTGGCTGCGAGGGAGAGCTAGGGCGAACGGCGCAGCTCGTGCAGCCCCCATTCCTTCCCCGTCACCCTTCCACCGCCCTGCGTCCCGCCAGCCGGCTGTTCCGGATCCCATAGGTGAAATAGATCACCAGCCCGAGCAGCAGCCACAGCCCGAACCGGATCCAGGTGATCCGTGGCAGCTGGAGCATGAGGTACAGGCAGGTGAGGATCGAGATGATCGGCGTGAGCGGCACCAGCGGCGCGCGGAACGGGCGCGGCCGGTCCGGCTCCTGCTTCCGGAGCAGAATCACCCCGGCCGAGACCAGGATGAACGCGAACAGCGTCCCGATGTTCGTGAGGTCCACGACCTCCGCGATGTTCGCAAACGCGGCGAAAGTGGCCACGAACAGGCCGGTGATGATGGTGCCGACGTACGGAGTCTTGAAGCGCGGGTGGACCTTGGCCAGGAAGGGCGGCAGCAGTCCGTCCCGCGCCATGGACATGAAGATCCGTGGCTGCCCCAGCTGGAACACGAGCAGCACGCTGCTCATCGCGATCACCGCCCCGAGCGATACGATGAGCCGAGAGGCGGTGATCAGCTTGGGCGAGCCCTCCGCCAGCGACAGCGCGGTGATCATCGGCTCCGGCGTACCGAGCTGCTTCCACGGGGCCATCCCGGTCATGACCACCGACAGCACGATGTACAGCACCGTGCACACCACCAGACTCATGATGATGCCGAACGGCATGTCGCGCGCGGGGTCGCGCGCCTCTTCCGCGGCGGTGCTGGTGGCATCGAATCCGATGTAGCTGAAGAAGATGATGGCCGCACCGGCGCTGATGCCGGCGAAGCCATTGGGGGCGAAGCCACCCAGGGCCGGGTCGTTCCAGTGGATTGGCTTAATCAGCGTCGCCCCGACCGCACAGAAGAACAGGATGATGCCGATCTTGAGGAGAACCATCGCGTTGTTCGAGTTGGCGCTCTCGCGGATGCCGATCACCAGGATCACGGTGATGAGGGCCACGATGAGAAACGCGGGCAGATTGGCGATGACCGGAAAGCCGAACAGGCGAGGGGCGGAATCGAGCGCGGAGGCCAGGTACTGACTGCTGGGGTCGGTGGCGCCGGCGGCGATCGCGTCCGCCGCCATGTGCGCCGATCGGACGTCGGTCGCGAGCCAGGCCGGCATGGCCACCCCGAAGTGGCTCAGCAGCTCTCGAAAGTAGCCCGACCACCCGATGGCGACGCCGATGTTCCCGACGGCATACTCGACGATGAGGTCCCAGCCGATGATCCAGGCCACCAGCTCGCCCAGGCTCGCGTACGCGTAGGTGTAGGCGGAGCCCGAGATCGGCACCATCGCGGCGAACTCGGCGTAGCACAGCGCGGCAAAGCCGCAGGTGACCGCCGTGAGCAGGAACGACAGCACGATCGCGGGTCCGGCGCCGGGGCGGGACGGATCGCCGACGATGGCCGTGCCGGTCGTGGCGAAGATGCCGGCCCCGATCGTCGCCCCGACTCCGAGCGCGGTCAGGTGCCACTTGCCGAGCGAGCGTTTGAGTCCGCCCCGCTCGACCACGTCGTTCTCGCAATCCTGGACGGACTTCCGGATGAACAGCCGGTTCATGACGGTCCTCGAAAAGGGGCGCGCTCGCGGGCGTCGGGATCAGGGACGGCCGGCCCACTCAGCACGGGCCGGCCTCTTACCATGGGATGCGTCAGGAGTTTCGCTTGCCGGGAAGCGTGAACGTGACCGTCGTGGTTCCCGCCACCGTGCTTCCGTCGGGCGCGCGGGCCGGGGTGAAGCGGAACGCGCGGATCACTTCGTCGAACTTGCGGGCATAGTCGCGGTCGGCAATCTCCGGTGCCACCTCGTAGCGGTCGACTCGGCCGTCCACTCGCACCCAGAACGTCACCGCCAGTGATGCGCCCCGGAGCTCCTTGGGCGGCGTGTCGAACGGGAAGGCCAGGTCGCGCAGCTCGGGAGGCCGGATGGTGCCGCCGGTTCCACCGCCGCCCTCCCCAGGACCGGCGCCGCCGCCCTGACCGGGCCCGATTCCCCTGCCCTCGCCACCTCCGGTACCGCCGCCCGCGCCCGGCCCGGCACCGGGCGCCGTGCCGGCCTGGCCATCCGCCGGGGCGGGAGTCACCGCGGAGGTCGGCTGGGTATCGATCGGCGCGGGCGACGGTGTCGGCGGCGGCACCATTGGCGCCGGGGTGGTCGGCGGTACCAGGGGCGCGCTCTTCACCGGCGGACGAGGCGGCGGTGTGACCGGCGTCATCCGCGGCATCGTCGGAGCCGTGGGCGGCGGCAGGGTAATATAGGCCACCCGGGGACCTCCGCCACCGCGTCCGCCACCGCCACCGCCGGGTGCGAGCGCGGGGTCACCGGGCGCCAAGGTCCGGGACCACAGCCGCTCACCGCTCCGCACCGCCAACGCGATGATCAGCGCGTGAATCAGCAGGGAGAGTACGAGGCCGCCGTACCGGCGCCGCTCGTGGGGGAGGCTGAGCCGAAGGGGAACCGGAGTTCGCGTAGAATCCTCGAGCATGGGCGAGGCATCGCCACCGAAAGATAACGCGCGGCCCCGGCCGCCCGTGCAGGTGGGACGTGCCCGCGGGCCGGTAACACACGCGGGGGCCGAGCTTCGGCCCCCGCGCGGGTGCTACGGACGGTTCACGCGCTTACTTCGACGCGTTGGCCTCTTGCGGGGTGAAGCCGATGATCTGGACCCCCGCCCCACGCGCCACGTCCATCGCCTCGACCACGTCCTGGTAGATCCGGTTGGGCCCGGCCTTGATGAACAGGAGCTTGGCCGGCCGCTGGTCGTAGATCGCGTGGATCTGGGTATCCAGCTGGTCCTTGGGCACCGGCTGGCCGTTGATCGAGTAGCTGCCGTCGTCGGCCAGCTCGAGCACGATCTGGTTGGGCGGCGGCGTGTTGGTCCGGGTCTCGTCCGGCGGCGGCACCTGCACGTCCATCGCCATCCGGCTGAGCGGCTGCGTGATCATGAAGATGATCAGCAGCACCAGGAGCACGTCGATCATCGGCGTCACGTTGATGTCCGACTGGACACC
>DASSMN010000074.1:0-29693 GCA_035688885.1 Gemmatimonadales bacterium | reverse complement strand
CCTCCGCGACGAGCTGCTCCGCCGGGGCGACCTCGAGGCGGCCGGCGGGCTGGAATATCTGGCCGAGCTGGTGGACGCGGTGCCGACCGCGGCCAACCTCGAGTTCCACGCCAAGATCGTCCGCGACAAGGCCATCCTCCGCCGGCTGATCGAAGCCGGCACCTCGATCATCACCGAAGCCTACGACGGCCACTCCACGGCGGTCGACCTGCTCGACGTCGCCGAGTCGCGGATCTTCACCATCTCCCAGCAGCGCGGGAACGACGGATTTACCCGCCTCAAGGAGATGCTGTGGCCCACGATGGAGCGCATCGAAACGCTCCAGCGGAGCGGCAAAGCGATTACCGGGGTGCCCAGCGGGTTCGTAGACTTGGATTCGCTGACGTCGGGCTTCCAAGCGTCGGAGCTGGTGGTGGTGGCGGCTCGGCCCTCAATGGGCAAAACGGCGTTCTGTCTCAACATCGCCGCGCACGCCGCCAGCGAGGGGCAGGGCGTCGCCATCTTCTCGCTGGAAATGTCCAAGGAGTCGCTGGTCCAGCGCATGCTCACGGCCACCGCGCGGGTGGACAGTCACCGGGTGCGGCAGGGCTCGCTCCGAGACTCGGACTTCACCCAGCTCGCGCGGGCGGCCGGCATCCTGCAAACCTACCAGCTCTGGATCGACGACACGCCGTCGCTCACGCTGCTGGAAATGCGGTCCAAGGCGCGGCGGCTCAAGATCGACAACGATCTGCGGCTGGTCATTGTGGACTACCTGCAGCTCATGCGGAGCCCCGAGTACGCCGAGAACCGGGTCCAGGAAATCTCCGACATCTCCCGCTCGCTCAAGGCGCTGGCCCGTGAGCTCGAGATCCCGGTCATCGCGCTGTCGCAGCTCTCGCGCGCCTCGGAGCAGCGCGGCGGCGAGCGCAAGCCCATTCTCTCCGACCTGCGCGATTCCGGCGCCATCGAGCAGGACGCCGACCTCGTGATCTTCATCCACCGCCCGGAGTATTACGATCGGGAGGACGAGTCCAAGCGCGGGCTCGCCGAGGTCATGCTCGCCAAGAACCGCAACGGCCCCACCGGCGACGTGCAGCTCCGCTTCGTGCGGGAGTACACCCGGTTTGACAATCTCTCGGGGAGAGAGGAGCCGGAGTGACTGACGCCGATAGGACGAGAGGACGAAAAGGCGATAGGGCGCCCGCCCGGCCGTTTCGCCCGAACGTGTCGCTGGCTATCTACCGTGTCCGTTGCCCGTTGCCGCCTGATCGCCCCAGCGCCTTTATCGCCCTTCATTTCTGATGCCCAAGAGCAAATCAGTCTACCGCTGCACCGACTGCGGCCACGAGCACCCCAAGTGGGTCGGCCGCTGCGAGGCCTGCGGCGCCTGGAACGCGGTCGCGGAGGAGCCGGTGGTGGTGCGGGCGCCCGCGCGGGGCTCGGCCCGCCGGGCGCAGGCCGCGGCGGCGGGGCCGGCGCCGGCCCGGCTGCGCGAGGTGGCCACCCGTCCGCTCGAGCGCTGGCGCACCGGGCTGCCCGAGTTCGACTTCGTCCTGGGCGGCGGGCTGGTGCCGGGGTCGATGATCCTGATCGGCGGCGAGCCGGGCATCGGCAAGTCCACCTTGCTGCTCCAGGCGGCCGCGCGGCTCGAGACGGCGGGCCGCACCGTCCTCTACGCGAGCGGCGAGGAATCCCCCGATCAGATCCGGCTCCGGGCCGAGCGGTTGGTAAACGAAGACGCCGGCGCGGTGCACGTCCTCGGCGAAACCCGGCTCGATGCCATCCTTGGGGCGGCCGGCGCCGTGGGGGCCGAGATCGTAGTCATCGACTCCATCCAGACGGTGTACACCGATACGCTCGAGAGCGCGCCCGGCAACGTGGGGCAGGTGAGGGAGTGCTCCGGCCAGCTCATGCGGTTCGCCAAGGAGAGCGGGACGGCGGTCGTGGTGGTGGGGCATGTCACCAAGGGCGGCGGCATCGCCGGGCCCAAGACGCTCGAGCACATCGTGGACACGGTGCTCTACTTCGAGGGCGAGGCCACCCTCGACTACCGTCTGCTCCGCACCACCAAGAACCGGTTCGGCTCGGTGGACGAGCTGGGCGTGTTCTCGATGACCGAGCATGGCCTCGTCGCGGTGCCCAATCCCTCCGCGGTGTTCCTCGCCGCGCGCGCCGACGGCATCAGCGGCAGCGCCGTCACCGCGCTCATGGAAGGCACCCGGCCGGTGCTGGTCGAGGTGCAGGCGCTGGCGGCCAAGTCGGGCTACGGCACGCCGCAGCGGGTGGCCACCGGGCTCGATCCGAAGCGGCTGGCGGTCCTTCTGGCGGTGCTGGAGCGGCGGGCTCAGACCTCATTCGCCGACCTGGACGTGTTCGTTCAGGTCACCGCCGGCGTACGCCTGAGCGAGCCAGGCGCGGATCTCGCCGTGGCGGCGGCGCTCATCTCGAGCCTGTACAATCGTCCCGCGCCGCGCGACGTGCTGTTCCTGGGCGAGATCGGGCTGGGCGGCGAGATCCGCCCCAGCGGCGCGATCGAGCGTCGCATCGCCGAGGCGGCGCGGCTGGGGTTCCGGCGCGTGTTCGGCTCATCGCGCAGCGCGGCGCAGGTGGCCGGCGTGTCGATGGTCGGGCTGGACCACGTCGAGCAGCTGGTGCGGGCGCTTGCCGCGTGACGTGGGCGTCGTGCTCGTGGCGGCCGGACGCAGCCTTCGGCTCGGGGGGAACACGCCGAAACAGTTCCGACCCATCGCGGGCGTGCCGATGGTGCTCCGGGCGCTGAGGCCGTTCGCCTCGCATCCCGAGGTCGCGCAGGTGGTCCTGGTGCTGCCGGCCGATGCCGCGGCCGCCCCGCCCGAGTTTCTCCGCTCCCTGGGATCGGGTCTCACCCTGGTGGCTGGCGGTGAGACCCGCGCCGAGTCGGTGGCCGCGGGTATCGAGGCGCTGGGGCCGTCGTGCGTCACGGTGCTGGTGCACGATGCCGCGCGGCCGTTCGTCGCGCGAGCGGTCATCGACGCCGTGATCGCTCATGCGCGCGCCGGCGAGGGAGCGGTGGCCGCGGTCCGCGTGAGCGACACGGTCAAGGAGGCGGCGCCCGGCGACCCTTCACGGGTAGGCCGCACCGTCCCGCGCGATGGGCTCTGGCGGGCGCAGACCCCACAGGGTTTTCCTCGTCCCGTCCTCGAGCGCGCCCACCGCGAAGCCGGGCCCGATCGCGCCGCCGCCACCGACGACGCGGCGCTGGTCGAGCGGCTGGGCGTGCCCGTCCGCCTGGTGCCCGACTCGCCGTTCAATCTCAAGATCACGACGGCGGACGACCTGGCCCTGGCCGAGCGGATCGCACGGGACGACACGTGATCCTCCCGTTCCAGACGCCCGCGCAGATCGATGCGGCCATTCCCCGGGTCGCCGCCCACCTGGCCCAGGATGGCCTGCTGGGCTATCCCACCGAGACCGTCTACGGGCTGGGCTCGAATGCCAGCGTGCCCGCGCTCTCGGCCCTTGCCAGGCTCAAGGGTCGCGAAATCGGAAAGCCGTTCCTGCTGCTGGTGTCCGGACGGACGATGGCCGAGGCCTGGGGGCTGGTGTTCACCGCGTCCGCCCGCGCCCTGTCGGACGCGTTCTGGCCCGGGCCGCTCACACTGGTGCTGCGGGGCGGTGAGGGCAAGCTGCCCGACGCGCTTCGTGGACGGGAAGGGGGCATCGCGGTGCGCCACACATCCCATCGCGGTATCGAGCGATTGGTGGCCAGGAGCGGCCAGCCGCTGACCTCGACGTCGGCCAACCGGCCGGGCGGCCCGCCGGCGCCGGGCGCCGACAAGCTGGCCGAGCTGTTTCAGGCCGAGGTCGATTCGGGGCTGCTGCTGGTGCTCGACGGCGGCGTGCTGGGCAATGTGCCCCCCTCCACCCTGGTCGACTGTACCGAGTCGGTCCCGCGCATGGTTCGCGAAGGCGCCATCCCGCGGGCGGAGCTCCGGCGCGCCGCCGGACGGCTGGCCCCGTGAGTATGTTTCGCCCATGAGCACCCGCGTACTGTTCGTCTGCACCGGCAACACCTGCCGGAGCCCGATGGCCGAGGCCCTGCTGCGTGAAGCGGTCACGGCCCGAGGCCTGGATCAGGTCACCGTCGGCTCCGCCGGCACCGGCGCGTGGGATGGCGCGCCGGTCTCCGAGGGCGCCTACCTGGTGGGCCTGGAGAACGGGCTGGATCTGAGCCACCACCGCGCCCGGCTGCTCACCCGCGAGCTGGTGCGCGCCAGCGATCTCATCCTCGTCATGTCGGGCCATCATCTGGCTCGGGTTTCCGAGCTCGGCGGCGACGACAAGGTGCACCTCCTCGGCGCCTACGCCGGGCGAGACGAGAGCCATCCGGAAGTGAGCGATCCGTACGGCTCGGATCTCTCCAGCTACCGCGCGACGTTCACCGAGCTGCAGGAGCTCATCTCCGCTGTGGTCAGCAAGGTCGCCGGCACGGTGCGGTGATCGACGGCTCCACGCGCGTCTTCGCCATCCTGGGCGATCCCGTCGCCCACTCCCTCTCGCCGGCCATGCAGAACGCCGCCTTTCGCGTCCTCGGCCTCAAGGCGGTCTACGTCCCCATCCGCTGCACGCCCGACGATGTGCCGGGCCTGGTCCGCGCGCTGAGCCGCGCGGGCGGCGGCGGCAACGTCACCGTGCCCCACAAGGAGTCCGCCGCGCGCGCCGTGGATCGCCGGCAGCCGCTGGTGAATCGCCTGGACGCCTGCAACACCTTCTGGGGCGAGGACGGCACGTCGGTCGGCGATAACACGGACGTGGCCGGGGTGCTGGCCGCGCTCGACGACCTCGAGGCGCCGCCCGGCGGCGGGCTGGTGCTCGGCACCGGCGGCGGCGCGCGCGCGGCGGTCGGCGCCGCACGCGAGCGCGGAGCGGCCGTCGCGGTCAGCTCGCGGTCGGCCGACCGGCGGCGCCGCTTCGAGGAGTGGGCCGCGGCGCAGGGCGTCCGCATTACCGCTGCAGCCGACTGCACGGTCCTCCTCAACACCACGCCGCTCGGCCTTGCCCCGGGCGATCCGCTGCCGCTGGCTCAGCCACCGGCGGGCGCCACGGTCGCGCTCGACATGGTGTACGCGGGCGGCGACACTCCCTGGGTGCGGGCCATGCGGGCCGCCGGGCTGCGCGTGGCCGACGGACGAACCATGCTCGTCGCCCAGGGGGCGGCGGCGCTGGAGCGATGGTTCCCCGGCGTGCGCGCCCCGGTCGAGGTCATGCGGGCGGCGGTAGATGCCCGGCTTCGCTGAGGCGCTGGCCGGGGTCGAGCGCTGGCTGCTGCCCGGGGCGTGTCTCCTGTGTCAATCACCGGTGCCGGCCCGTCAAGGCGACGCCCTGGTCTGCGACCTGTGCCGCTCGCGTTGGGAGCCGGTGGCGGGGCCCGTGTGCGGCCGGTGCGGTCAGCCCGCGTTCGGCGACCTCGAGTGCCGGCTATGCGCCGGCTGGCCCCCGGGGCTCAGCCGGGTGCGCTCGGCCGTATGGCTCCGGGGCACCGCGCGCCATGCGGTCCACTGCCTCAAGTACGATGGTTGGTGGCGCGTGGCGGACGCGCTGGCTGAGGCGATGCGGGGCCTCGAGCCATTGACCGGGCAGGTATGCTTGATACCGGTCCCGCTGGGCGCCAAACGGCTCCGGGCGCGGGGGTACAATCAGAGCGAGCGCATCGCGGCGGCGCTGGGCGCCCGGACCGGGCAGCCGGTGCGGGCCGAGCTCATCCGACGGCGGCGGGAAACTCCAACCCAGACCGCGCTCACCCCGGAAGGCCGGCACGCGAACGTCGCCGGGGCATTCGAGGCAGGCAACGCGCGCGGGCTGGCCTGCGTGCTGGTGGACGACGTGTTCACCACCGGCGCCACCCTCGCCTCGGCGGGGTCGGCGCTCGTCGGGGCAGGGGCGGCCCGGGTCGAAGCGGTGACGTTCGCGCGGGCCGAGCCGCCGGTGGCGCTCGGGTAGGCAATCACACGAAGGAGAGACGATGGCGATTCGCGTAGGGATCAACGGCTTCGGCCGGATCGGCCGCAACGTGGTCCGCGCCGCGCAGGCGATGGGCGCCAAGGAACTGGACTTCGTCGCGGTCAACGACATCACCGACACCGGAACCCTGGCTCATCTGCTGAAATACGACTCGGTGCATGGTCGCTTCCCGGCCGACGTTACCGCCGAGAAGGACGGCATCACCGTGGGCGGCGACGCCATGCGGGTGCTGGCGGAGAAGGACCCGGCCAAGCTGCCATGGAAGGAGCTGGGCGTGGACGTGGTGCTCGAGTCCACCGGCCGGTTCACCGACCGCGACCAGGCCGCGCTGCACCTGCAGGGCGGGGCCAAGAAGGTCATCATCTCCGCGCCGGCCAAGAAGGAAGACATCACCATCGTCTACGGCGTGAACCACGAAGCCTACGACCCGGGCAAGCATCACGTCATCTCCAACGCGAGCTGCACCACGAATTGCCTGGTGCCGGTGGTGAAGGTGATCCTCGACCGGTTCGGGTTCGTGAACGGCTTCATGACCACGGTCCACTCCTACACCAACGATCAGCAGATCCTCGACCTGCCGCATAAAGATTTGCGCCGCGCGCGGGCGGCGGCGCTCTCGATCATTCCGACCACCACCGGCGCGGCGAAGGCTACGTCGCTGGTCCTGCCGCAGGTCAAGGGCAAGATCGACGGCGTGTCGCTCCGGGTACCGACGCCGGACGTGTCGGTGGTGGCCCTCACCTGCACCGTCGAGCGGGGCACCTCGGCCGACGAGGTGAATACCGCCTTCCGCGAGGCCGCCAAGACCGGCCCCCTCAAGGGCATCCTGGCGGTGAGCGAGGAGCCGCTGGTGTCGGTGGACTACGTCGGCTCGCTCCTGTCGAGCACGGTGGACGCGCTCTCGACCAACGTGGTGGCCGGCAACCTGGTGAACGTCACCAGCTGGTACGACAACGAGATGGGCTACTCGGCGCGGTGCGTGGACTTGCTGCGCTACGTGGGCCAGCGGTTGTGAAGCGGACGCTGGCATCGCTCGACCCGGCGGCCATCGAGGGGAAGCGGGCGCTGGTCCGGGTGGATTTCAATACCCCGGTGAAGGATGGCAAGGTCACGGACGATACCCGCATCCGGGCGGCGCTTCCCACCATCAAGTACCTGCGCGAGCGCGGCGGACGAGTCGTCCTGCTGTCGCACCTCGGGCGCCCCAAGGGCGGCCCCGATCCCAAGTATTCGATGCAGCCGGTGGTACGCGCGCTGGAGTCGTTGCTCGGCGCGCCGGTCACCTTCCTGGCCGACCCCACCTCCAACGACGCGGTGACCGCCACCCGGCGACTCCCGCGCGGCGGCGTGGCGGTGGGCGAGAACACCCGGTTCCATCCCGGCGAAGAGCAGAACGACCGCGCCCTCGCCGAGCGGTTCGCGGCTCTGGGCGACTTTTACGTGAACGACGCGTTCGGCTCCGCCCACCGCGCGCACGCCAGCACCGAAGCGGTCGCTCGGCTGCTCAAGCCGGCGGTGAGCGGGTTCCTCATGGAGCAGGAGCTCCGGTACCTGGGCGAGGCCCTCAACCAGCCGAGGCGGCCGTTCATCGCGGTGTTGGGAGGCGCCAAGATCAGCGGCAAGATCGATCTCATCGAGGCGCTGTTGCCCAAGACCGATGCCATTCTGCTGGGCGGCGCGATGGCGTGCACCTTCTTCCGCGCCATGGGACTCGAGACCGGGACCTCGCTGGTCGAAGAAGATCGGCTCGACCTCGCCCGGCAGCTCATGGCCAAGGCGGGCAGCAAGCTGGTGCTGCCGTCGGGCGCCGTGATTGCGCAGAAGCTGGAGACCGGCGCCGAGACCCGCGCCGTCTCGCGCGACAGCATTCCGCCGGGGTGGGCCGTTTACGACATCGATCCCGCCACCGAGCGCGACTTCGGGGCCCGCATCGGGGCCGCTGGGACGGTGGTGTGGAATGGGCCGATGGGTGTGTTCGAGACGCCGCCGTTCGATCACGGCACACTCGCGGTGGCCCAGGCGATGGCCGCCGCCACCGCCAAAGGCGCCGTCACCGTCGTCGGCGGCGGCGATTCGGCGGCGGCGGTCGCGCAGGCCGGCCTCACCGACCGGATGACGCACGTGTCCACCGGCGGCGGCGCGTCGCTCGAGTTTCTGGAGGGCAAGGAGCTGCCGGGCGTGGCGGCGCTGGACAACGCGTGAGGCGCGCCGATCCATGACGGCCCGGCCGCTGATCTACGCCGCCAACTGGAAGATGAACCACGGGCCCGCCGCGGCCGCCGGGTTCGTGCAGCGGTTCCTCTCCCTCACGGCACCCGCCCCCGATCGAAGTCTCTGGTTCTTCCCCCCGGCGGTGTCCCTCGCCGTCGTGAGCCAGGCGGTCCGATCCCGCCCCGACATCCTGGCGGGTGCGCAGAACGTTCACTGGGAGCCCAAGGGCGCCTTCACCGGCGAGCAGTCCATTGCCATGGTGCAGGAGGCCGGCGCCCGGGTGGTGCTGGTGGGCCACTCCGAGCGGCGCCACCTGTTCGGCGAGACCGACGACCAGGTGGCGCGGAAGACGGCCGCGGTCCTCAAGGCCGGGCTCATTCCCCTGGTGTGCGTGGGCGAGACGCTCGCGGAGCGCGAGGGCGGTCGCACCGAGCATGTGATCATGCGCCAGCTCGAGCCGCTGCTCGACAAGATCCCGCCCGATGAGTGGGGGCCGCTCGTCGTCGCCTACGAGCCGGTGTGGGCCATCGGCACCGGCAAGAACGCGACGCCCGACGACGCGGCGCAGGTTCACGAGCTCATTCGCTTCACCGTCATGCGCCGGAACGTGCCCGGTCGCCTGCCGATCCTCTACGGCGGCAGTGTCAACGCCGGCAACGTACTCGCCCTGTTGGCGCGGCCCGAGCTGGACGGCGTGCTGGTCGGCGGGGCCAGTCTGGACGCGGACGGCTGGGCCGAACTGGTGGGATTAGGAGCCGCGGCCTAGCTTACGGTCGTTCCCCCCCACAGGAGACAGCGGATCGATCTCGAGAAGCGGCTTCAGGCGGCGGTCGGTGATCACTACCGCATCCTGAAGGAGCTGGGCGGCGGCGGCATGAGCCGGGTGTTCCTCGCCGAGGAGGTGCGCCTCGGCCGCCAAGTCGTCCTCAAGCTTCTCCCGCCCGAGATGGGCGCGTCCGTCAACGTGGAACGGTTCGAGCGCGAGATTCAGCTCGCGGCCCGCCTGCAGCATCCCCATATCGTTCCGCTGCTCACCGCCGGCGCCCACGGCGATCTCCTCTACTATGTCATGCCGTTCATCACCGGTGAGTCGCTCCGGGTCAAACTGGCCCGCGAAGGCGAGCTGCCGGTGAACGAGACGGTGCGGATCCTGCGCGAGGTGATCGACGCGCTGGCTTACGCGCACCGGAACGGCGTGGTGCACCGCGACATCAAGCCGGACAACATCCTGCTTTCGGAGGGGCACGCCGTGGTCACCGACTTCGGCGTGGCCAAGGCCGTTACCGCCTCGAGCGGCGGCGCCTCGCTCACCTCGCTCGGCGTCGCGCTCGGCACCCCCGCCTATATGGCCCCCGAGCAGGCCGCCGCCGATCCCCACGTCGATCACCGGGCGGACATCTACGCCGTGGGCGCGCTGGCGTACGAGATGCTCGCGGGCCGGCCTCCCTTCACCGCGCCGACCGCGCAGGCGTTGCTCGCCGCCCAGATCACCCAGGTGCCCGAGCCGGTCTCGCAGCACCGCCGCACCGTCCCGCCCGCGCTCAATGCGGTCATCATGCGCTGCCTGGAGAAGCGCCCGGCCGACCGATGGCAGAGCGCCGCGGAGCTGGTCCCTCAGCTCGAGCTCGCCAGCACGCCCAGCTCGGGCACCGTGCCGGTGACCGCGGCGCCCGTGATCTCGACCGGCACCGAGCAGGCGATCCGCCGCGGCCACCCGCTCCGCGTCGCGGGGTGGTTTCTGCTCGCGTCGATGGTGGTGCTCGGGCTCGTGCTGCTGCTGGTCCGGCGACTTGGCTTGCCGTATTGGGTGCTGGGCGGCGCCGGGGCGCTGCTGGCCGTGGGCCTGCCCGTCATGCTGGCGACCGGCCTGCACGAGCGGCGCCGCGCGCTCGCGCGCACCGGCGCGTCGGCGGCGGCGTCGCCGAGCGGCCTGGATGGTTGGCTCACCTGGCGCCGGGCGTTGCTGGGTGGAGGACTGGCGTTCGGCGGGCTCGCCGCGGCGGCCGTCGTGTACACCGCCATGCGACTGCTGGGCATCGGCCCGGTGGGCACCCTGGTGGCGTCGGGCGTGCTCAAGGACCGCGAGCCGCTGGTGCTGGCCGATTTCGAGAACCGGAGCGCCGACTCCACGTTGGGCCCCTCGCTCACCGAGGCGTTCCGGGTGGACCTGTCGCAGTCGCCCACCATGCGGGTGCTCGACGCCGCCAGCATCGCCGACGCGCTCCGGCGGATGGAGCAGTCCACCGGGGCCGCGCTCTCGATGCCGCTGGCCCGCGACCTCGCCGTGCGGGAAGGGATCAAGGCCGTGGTGAGCGGCCAGATCGATCCGGTCGGGAAGGGCTACGTGCTGAGCGCGAGCCTGGTCAACGCGGCGGACGGTCACGTGCTCACCGCGGTGCGCGAGACCGCCGAGGACGACCAGCGGCTGCTCGGTGCGATTGACCGTCTCTCCAAGAAGCTGCGCGAGCGGGTCGGGGAATCGCTGGTCTCCATCCGCAGCAATCCGCCGCTCCAGCAGGTGACCACCGGGTCGCTCCCCGCGCTGCGCAAGTATTCGGAGGCGCTGCGGCTGGAAGAGGCCGACAAGGTGGAGGACGCGGTGGCGACGCTCAAGGAGGCGGTGGCGCTCGACACCGGGTTCGCGATGGCGTACCGCAAGCTCGCCGTGCAGTATGGGAACCTGGGCGGCCACGAGGCCGACCAGATCGCCGCCGCGACCCGGGCGTACGCGCATCGCGATCGTCTGCCCGAGCTCGAGAGCGACCTGGCCTCCGGGTACTATCATCAGTTCGTGGATTACGACGCCGATGCCGTGGTGGCCTCGTATCGCGCGGCGCTGTCGGTGGACCCGGACAACAGCGTCGCCTTGAACAACCTCGCCGTCCAGCTGGCGCGCCGGCGTCAGTATGCCGAAGCGGAGAGCCTCGCCATCCGGGCCAGCCGCGTGGGCCGGAGCTCCGCGTTCACCATGAACGCCGTGGTCGCGCAGATTGCGCAGGGCCACTATGAGGCCGCGACGGCGTCGATCGCCCGCTTCGCGGCCGTCGCGCCCGGCAGCCCAACGCTGATGCTGATCCGCGCCAACCTGGCGCTGAGTCAAGGGGACTATCCCGCCGGCGTGCGCCTGCTCGAGCAGCTGCGGGCCGCCAACCGCGCCAGCCCCGAGTGGCAGGCCAATACCGGCACCGCTCTGGCGCGGGTCAGTCGGCTTACGGGTCGGGTCGCCGAGGCCGAACAGTACTTTCGGGAGGCCATGGCGGCCGATGAGGCTCGCGGGTCGCCCGGGGAATACCTCAGCGCGGCCGCCGAGCTGGCCTGGATGGAAGTGGATCTGCGCGCCCAGCCGGATACCGCGCTGGCGATCGTGGCGGCCGCACTGGCGCGCCACCCGCTCGACGGGTTGCCCGCGCTGGACCGCCCCTACTCGCAGCTGGCCATCGCCTATCTGAGGGCGGGGAAGCCGGACCAGGCGCGGAAGCTGTGGCGAGAGTACCAGGACGCGGTGACGCCGACGCTGCGCGAAGGCGACGTCGCCTATCCCCTGGCCGAAGGGATGATGGCCGAGGCCGACCACCGCATGGACGCGGCCGCGACGATTTATCAGGCCTGGTACCAGCGATCGGGCCTGTGCGGCGTTTGCGGTCTGTTCGACCTGGCCCGTCTGGCCGACCAGGCCGGCCGCGCCGACAGCGCGCTCGCGCTCTACGAGCGCGCCTTCGCGGTGACCAACTACAATCGCTACAACGTGGATGCCGTGCAGCTTCCTCCGGCCCTCAAGCGCGCCGGCGAGCTCTACGAGGCCAAGGGCGATCGCGCCAAGGCCACGCGGGCATACCAGCGCTTCGTGGACCTGTGGAAGGACGCCGATCCCGCGCTCCAGCCGGGGGTCCGCGAGATCCGCGCCCGGCTGGGGCGCCTGGCTACGGAGAGCGGCACCTGAGCGCTCAGCAAGCCCGGCTTGACGACCGCGCGCTACTCGCCGCGCTCGTCGCGTTCGATACCACCAGCCACGCCAGCAATCTTCCGCTCGCGGATTTTCTCGCCGACTACCTCGACCGGCCCGGCGTGCGCATCGAGCGCAACGCCGCGGCCGATGGCCGGAAGACCAATCTGATCATCTCAGCCGGACCCGAGCGGGAGGACCGGAGCGGGGTCGTGCTGTCGGGTCACATGGATGTGGTGCCCGCGCTCGAGCCCGACTGGCAGTCGGATCCCTTTCGCCTTACGGCCGTGGATGACCGTCTGGTCGGACGGGGTGCCGCCGACATGAAGGGTTTCCTGGCCCTAGCCGCCAACCGCCTGGCGGCGCTCGATCCGGCGTCGCTCCGGCGGCCCGTGGTGCTGCTGTTCACCTACGACGAGGAGATCGGCACCCTCGGCGCCCGTCACTTTACGGAGACCTGGCCCGCACCGGAGCGGTTGCCTCGGGAGGTCGTGATCGGTGAGCCGACCGAGCTGCGCGTGGTGCGGGCCCACAAGGGCATGCTTCGACTTCGGCTGCGGTTCGCCGGCCGGGCCGCGCACTCGGGGTTCCCCCATCTGGGACACAACGCGATCGAGCCCGCGGCCCGGGCCATCGTGGCGCTGTCGGCGCTGCGCCGGCAAATGGAAGGGGAGCGCGCGCCGAGCAGCGTGCAGTTCCCCGAGGTCCCGTTCGCCGCGCTCAACGTCGGAACCATCGCCGGCGGCAGCGCTGCCAACATCGTCCCCGACCGCTGCGAGGTCGACCTCGGCATCCGGCTGCTGCCCGGGATGACGGCCGAGTACATGGCGGACCGGGTGCGGGACGCGGTCGCCCAGGTGACGGGCGACGAACCGTTCCAGCTGGAGATCGTGAGCCTGAGCCCACCCATCAGCACGCCGGCCGACGCCCCGATTCACCGCGAGCTGTGTGCAGCCGTGCACCAGTCGGGGGAGGAGAGCGTCATGTTCGCCACCGATGCCGGCTGGCTGCAGGGCGCGGGCTTCGAGTGCGTGCTGTTCGGGCCCGCCAGCATCAAGGTGGCGCACCGGGCCAACGAGTACATGCCGATCGCGGAGCTGGACCGCGCCGGCGAGGTGCTCGAGGCGCTGGTGCACCGCCGCTGCATCGCGAGATGAGCCGGCTGCTCGAGGCCGACCTCACCTGGACCGGCACCGCCTTCGAGGCCGGCATCCAGATCGCGATCGGCGCCGAGGGGCGGATCGAGGTGGTCGGGCGCCTCGGGCGTCCCGGCGCCGAGCGGCTGGCCGGAGTGGCCTTGTTGCCGGGCTTCGTGGACGCGCACTCGCACGCCTTCCAGCGTGCGCTGCGCGGCTCCGGCGAGGACTTTCCGTCGGGCGCCGGGAGCTTCTGGACCTGGCGCCAGGCGATGTACGCGCTGGTCGAGTCGCTCGATCGGGCCGGCCTGAGACGGATCTCCGCGCAGGCCTTCGCCGAGATGCGCGACGCGGGAATCACCACCGTCGGTGAGTTCCACTACGTTCACCACGAGCGTGCGGGTGACTTCGCGCTCGACGAGGCCATCCTCGAGGCCGCGAACGACGCCGGCATCCGGATGGTCCTGCTCTATTGCTACTACGCCACCGGCGCCCCGGGACGGCCGCTCGAGGGCGGGCAACGCCGGTTCGCGACGCCGTCGGTAGACCAGTACTGGCGGCAGCTCGATCGGCTGGCGGGATGCCTGGACCCCGGGACCCAATCCCTGGGCGTCGCGCCGCACAGCATCCGCGCGGCGAGCCCCGACGATATCAGGCTGCTCTACACGGAGGCCAGGCGCCGCAACCTTCCGGTGCACCTGCACGTCGAGGAGCAGCGGCGCGAGATCGAGGAGTCGGTCGCCGCGTATGGCCGGCCACCGATGGCGGTCATCCTCGACGCGGTGGAGGGTGGGGCGTTCACCGCGGTCCATTGCACCCATACCGCGGACGCCGATATGGCTCGGTTCCTGGGAGGGGACGGGATCGCGTGCCTGTGTCCGCTCACCGAGGGCAATCTGGGCGACGGGATTCCGCGCCTGGATCGGGCCCATGCCGCCGGGGGTCGTCTGGCCATCGGCACCGACAGCAACAACCGGCTCGCGATGCTGGAAGAGCTCCGGTGGCTCGAGTACGGTCAGCGGCTCCGGGGCGAGCTGCGCGGCGCGCTGCCGGATGCGGCCGGCGACGTGGCGCCGACGCTGCTCGCCGCCGCAACGACGGGCGGCGCGCGCTCTCTCGGCCTGCCCGCCGGCCGGATCGCCGCCGGCTGCTGGGCCGACTTCGTGGCCGTGGATCTTGGCGCGCCGGCCCTGGCCGATCTCCCGCGCGAGCGGCTGCTGGCCGCGCTCGTGTTCGGCGCGGGCAACCGGGCGATCGCCGGGACGTACGTGGGAGGGAAGTGGCGCGCCAGCAAGGCCGGGTGAAGACGTGCCCGAGCTTCCCGACATCACCGTCTACCTCGACTGTCTGGCTCCCAGAATCCTCGACCAGCCGCTCGAGGCGCTCGTCATCCGCAATCCATTCGTCCTCCGCAGCGTGGCGCCGTCGCCGGCGGCGATTGCGGGTGCCCGCGTCACGGGCCTCCGCCGCCTGGGCAAGCGGATCGTGCTGGCGCTCGAAGGTGAGCGGTTCGTCGTCATCCATCTGATGATCGCGGGCCGGCTGCGCTGGCTCAGCGCCGACGCCACGCCCCCGGGCAGGATCACGTTGGCCCTGGCTCGCTTCCCGGTCGGGACGCTGGTGCTCACCGAGGCCGGCAGCAAACGGCGGGCGGCGATTCACCTGGTCGAAGGTGAAGCCGCGCTCGAACCGTTCAAGCGGGGCGGTCTCGAAGTGCTCGAGGCGGAGGCGCCGAGCTTCGCCGAACGGCTCCGGAGCGAGAACCATACGCTCAAGCGTGCGCTGACCGACCCCCGCCTGTTCAGCGGAATCGGCAACGCCTACTCGGACGAGATCCTGCACCGGGCACGGCTCTCGCCACTCGCGCTCACCCGGAGGCTCGATGATGCGGCGGTGGAGACGCTGTTCGAGGCCACCCGTACGACGCTGCTCGAGTGGATCGAGCGCGTCCGAGCCGAGGCAGGGGACGGGTTCCCCGACAAGGTGACCGCCTTCCGCGAGGGCATGGCGGTGCACGGCCGCTTCGGCGAACCCTGTCCGGTCTGCGGCACCCCGGTCCAGCGCATCCGCTACGCCGACAATGAGACCAACTACTGCGCGCGGTGCCAGACCGGTGGCCGGCTCCTCGCCGACCGGGCCATGTCGCGGCTCCTTCGCGAGGACTGGCCTCGCTCGATCGACGAGGTGGAGTGATGCGTCCCCAGGCGGACGTCCGCATGCCGGTTCCGGCAGGGTCCCGACAACTTGCGACCTGGGTGCGATGGCGCATCTGCGCCTTGATGGTCGCGGCGAGCTTTGTCGCCTACATCCTCCGCACCAACATGTCCGTCGCCGGCGAGCCGATGGCCGCCGACCTGCAGCTGTCCCACGTGCAGCTCGGTGTGGTCCTGTCGGGCTGGGCCTGGGGCTACGCGCTGTTGCAGTTCCCCGGCGGCGTGCTGGGAGACCGGCTCGGCGGCCGCCGCATGATCACCACGCTGGCGCTGTGCTGGGGTGTGCTCAACCTGCTGGTCGCGTTCGTGCCGGGCCGCGCCGTCCTCCCGATCACGGGCGTCATCGTCATCCTGGTGCTGCTGCGCTTCCTCATGGGTGCGGCCCAGGCACCGCTGTTTCCGGTCATCGGCGGGCGAATGTTGGCCTGCTGGTTTCCCGTGGGTGGGTGGGCGCTCCCCAACGCACTCCAGAACGTCGGCATCACCTTCGGCGCGGCGGCCACCGGCCCGCTCGTCGCGGGGCTGGCGGAGACCAGCGGATGGCGGAACTCATTTCTGCTGACCGCGCCGCTGGCGCTCCTGCTGGCCGGCTGCTGGTGGTGGTACGTCCGGGATCACCCTTCGCACCACCCGGGCGTGAACCCGGCCGAGCTGGCCCTGATCGACGACGGGCGCATCACCTCGATCGACGCGCCACCCGAGCCTGGCGGCTGGCGTCTGGTGCTGCGCGATCGCCAGGTACGGCTGATCACCGGCGGGTATTTCTGCGCCAACTTCGTGTTCTACTTCTTCTTCAACTGGCTGTTCATCTACCTGATCGAAGCGCGCGGGTTCAAGCTGCTGGAAGGCGGATGGTACGCGGCGTTGCCCTGGATGGCGGGCGCTCTGGGCGCCTTTCTGGGAGGATGGTCGTGTGACCGATTGTGGAAGCGCCTGGGCCCGCGCCAGGCCTGCCGCCTCCTGGGCGCCGGAGCCCTGACGGTCTCCGGGCTGTTCCTCGTGGCCGCTGCCCGCGCCGTTGGACCGGGTTGGGCGGTGGCGCTCCTCGCGGTATGCCTGGCCGCGGAGCAGTTCACCGATGCCATCTACTGGGCGGCGATGATCGCGGTCGCGGGCCGGCAGGCATCCTCGGGCTGCGGGGTCATGAACACGGGCGGCAACCTGTCGAACGGCATCGTCGCGCTGCTCGTGCCGGTGGTGGTCGATCGGTTCGGCTGGTCAGTGGCGGTGGCGGGCGGGGCGGGGTTCGCCTTCGTGGCGGCCGCCGTGTGGCTGGTGACCGCTGCCGACCGGCAGCTGGCGGACCGGCCGGCGGTCGTGGCGCCCGAGGCCGTCGCGACCAGCTGACGATCTCGCCAGGCGCCGCCCGGCGGAGCGGCCCTACGCCGCGAGCACCCGGCCGAGAATTGCCTTCGCCTCTTCGACGATGCGCGCCAGGTGCGATTCGTCCCGAAAGCTCTCCGCGTACAGCTTGTACACGTTTTCGGTTCCGCTGGGCCGCGCCGCAAACCAGCCCTGCGCCGTCGTGACCTTGAGTCCGCCGATCGGCGCATCGTTCCCGGGCGCGCGGGTCAGCTTGGCGGTGATCGGATCACCGGCGAGCGCGGTGGCCGCCACGGAGTCGGGCGTGAGCCGCTTGAACCCGGCCTTTTCCGCCGGAGAACAGGGCGTGTCGATCCGGGTGTACACCGGCGCGCCGAGTCGGGCCGTGAGCTCGGCATAGTGCCGGCCGGGATCCTTGCCGGTCACCGCGGTGATCTCGGCAGCCAGCAGGCCGAGCAGGAGCCCGTCCTTATCGGTCGTCCACACGCCGCCATCGCGCCGCAGGAAGCTTGCACCCGCGCTCTCCTCCCCGCCGAAGCAGCAGCTTCCGTCGTACAGCCCCGGCGCGAACCACTTGAATCCCACCGGCACTTCCAGCAACCGGCGGTCGCGATCGGCCACCACGCGATCGATCAGCGCGCTCGACACCAGCGTCTTGCCGACCGCGGCCGATGCCGGCCACCGTGGCCGATGCTGCAGCAGATAATGAATGGCCACGGCGAGGTAGTGATTCGGATTGAGCAGTCCTGCGGAGGGCGTGACGATGCCGTGACGATCCGCGTCGGGATCGTTGCCCCACGCCACCTGATACCGATCCTTGAGGCCAACCAGCCCGGCCATCGCCCATGGGCTCGAGCAATCCATGCGGATCTTGCCGTCGTGATCGACCGTCATGAATGCGAAGGTCGGGTCGAGCGCCGGATTCACGACTACCAGGTCGAGGCCGTATCGCTCGGCGATGCGGGGCCAATAGCCGAGCGACGCGCCACCCAGCGGGTCCACGCCGATGCGGATTCCCGCCCCACGAATCGCGGTCAGGTCGATCGCCTGGGCCAGCGCGGCGACGTACGGCTCGACCAGATCGACGGCCTGAGTGGTCGAAGCCGTCCGCGCGCGCTCGACCGCCACGCGCCGAACTCCGGCATTCCCGCCAGCCAGGAGCGCGTTGGCGCGGTCCTGGATCCGGCTGGTGACATCGGTGTCCGCCGGCCCGCCGTCCGGCGGGTTGTACTTGAACCCGCCATCGGCCGGTGGGTTATGCGAGGGCGTGATCACGATCCCATCGGCCAGCCCGGACGTCCGACCGGCGTTGTACGCCAGAATCGCCCGGGAGATGGCCGGCGTGGGGGTGTACCCATCGGCGGCCTGCAGCACAACCGACACTCCGTTGGCAGCCAGAACCTCGAGCGCGGTCCGCTCGGCCGGGCGCGACACGGCGTGGGTATCCTTCCCCAGATAGAGCGGTCCGGTGATCCCGCGCTCCTGGCGGTACTCCGCGATGGCCTGGCTGATGGCCAGGATGTGCGCCTCGGTAAAGCTTCCATCCAGCGGCGTGCCGCGGTGACCGCTGGTGCCGAAGCTCACTCGCTGCGCGGCATTGGCGGGGTCCGGGCGGCCGGCGTAGTACCGCTGCTCGAGTGCGGCGACGTCGATCAACAGGCTGGTCGGCGCCGGCCGGCCGGCGAGGGGGTGAGGCATGAGGGCTCCAGGACCGGATGGGGTCGCGTCGCGCGAAACATGGGCGAGGCCCGGAGGATCAACAACCGTGCTGGCGCGCGCGGGGCTGCCGTCGCATCTTGGCGTAGCCACTCTCACCGATGCCGCGAGGAAGTATGACCCACACCGTCGCTGCGACCGCGGCCCCGCCGGTCCGGAAGCCTGCGGACGATGAAGTCGATGTCTACGGCCTGACGCACATGGGCAAGGTCCGGAAGACCAATCAGGATCACTTCCTGATCTGCTCGCTCCGGAAACAGATGCTGGTCCACCTGACCAGCCTCCCCACTATCGACCAGCTCACCGGGCCTGGCGATCGACTCGCCTTTCTGGCCATGGTGGCCGACGGCGTGGGAGGCGGGGCCGGCGGTGAGACGGCCAGCCGGCTGGCGGTCGAGGTGGTGACGCGCTACGTGTCCCAGAGCGTGCAGTGCTACTACGCCGCGGGCGCCGCGGGAGACGATACCTTCCTGGCCGCCCTGCAGGATGCGGCCATGCAGTCCCACGCCGATATCCTGGCCATGGGCGACGCGGAGCCGGCCCTCGCGGGCATGGCCACCACGCTCACCCTGTGGATCGGCGTCTGGCCGAGAGCCTACCTGCTGCAGGTCGGTGACAGTCGCTGCTACCTGCTCCGGGACGGGGAGCTTACCCAGCTCTCCCGCGACCAGACCATGGCCCAGGAGCTGATCGATGCCGGGGTGCTGGCTCGGGCAGAGGCGAGCCGCACCCGCTGGGCCCACACGCTCTCGAGTGCGATCGGCGGGCGGCAGACCGCGCCCATCGTGACTCGGCTCGAGCAGCAGTGGGGCAACGTGGGGCTGCTGTGCTCGGACGGGCTCACGACCCACGTGTCGGACGAGCGGATACGCGAACGGCTCCAGACGATGACCTCCGCACGCCAGGTGTGCGAGGACTTGCTGCAGGATGCGCTGGATGGGGGCGGCACGGACAACATCACCATCCTGGTGGGCCGCACGCTCCGACCGCGCGCGGATCACTGAGGCACGTTGACCCAACCTGCGCTGCCGGCTAAACTTCCCGGCTGCTCAGGAGAGGATTTCATGTTCGCATTCCTGCTCACGCTGCTCATTCTCGACGCGCTCCTGCTGTCGGTGGTCGTCCTGCTCCAGGCCGGCCAGGGCGGGGGGCTGGCCTCGCTTGGCGGCGCCACCACCGACACGGTGCTCGGTGGGCGCCAGGCCGTCACCCTGCTCACCAAGGCCACCTGGTGGTGCGGCGGCATCTTCCTGGTGCTCGCGCTTGCCCTGTCGCTGGTGCCTCGTGGCGGCGCCGACACCAGCGATCTCCAGCAGCGGCTCCGCGCCGCGACGCCGACCGCACCGGCCCCGAGCAGCTCGCTGCCGATCGGCGGCGCCCCGGCTCCCGGGGCGGCCGCGCCCGCTGCCCCGGGCGCCACCCCGGCCCCGTCGGGCAAGGCCGCACCCGAGCCCAAGCCGTCTACGGCGCCGGGCGCCGGCGCCAAGCCTTCCGGCACCGCACCCACCGGAGCCCCCGCGGCTCCAACCCAGCCGAAGAAGTGATGGCAATCGAGCGCGGGGTGACCGAATGACGGATCGCCCCGCTTTCGTTTTGCTCGAGGATGGCGCCTGGTTCCCCGGCACCAGCGCGCGCCCGCTCGACCCCGCGTTCGGCGAGGTGGTGTTCACCACCAACCTCACCGGATACCAGGAGACGTTCACCGATCCCAGCTACCTGGGTCAAATCGTCGTGATGACGGCGCCCATGATCGGCAACTACGGGGTCAACACCGAGGACATGGAATCGGGCCGGCCCCAGGTCACCGGGGTCGTGGTGCGCGAGCTGAGCCGACATCCCTCCAACTGGCGCGCCACCTTGAGCCTGGACGCGTGGCTCGCCGAATCCGGTATTCCGGTCCTGGAGGGCATCGATACCAGGCGCCTCACCCGGCACCTCCGTGAGCGGGGCGCCATGCGCGGTGTGGTGGCTGAAGGTCGGCAGCCGAGCCGCGAGCTTACGGCCCAGCTCCTCGCTTCGCCCTCGATGGAGGGCCTCGACCTCGCCTCGCGCGCTACCGTGCGCGAGCCGTGGACCACCGGGGACGGCCCGCAGGTCGTGGCGTACGACTATGGCATGAAGCGGAACATCGTGCGGATGCTGGTGGACGCCGGCTGCCGCGTCACCGTGGTGCCGGCGGAGACCTCGGCCGCCGAGGTGCGCCGGCTAAATCCCGATGGGCTCTTCCTTTCGAATGGCCCCGGCGATCCGGCCGCAGTGGACTACGCGCTGGCCACCCTGCGCGAGCTCGCCGGTGACGGGCTGCCCACGTTCGGCATCTGCCTCGGGCATCAGCTGATCGGCCTGGCGTTTGGCGGCTCCACGGCCAAACTGCCCTATGGGCATCGGGGCGGTAATCACCCGGTGCGCGACCTGCGCACCAATCAGGTGCTCATCACCACCCAAAACCATGGCTTCGCGGTAGTTGGCGACGCGGATGGGGTGCCCGGCGCGCCCGGGCTCGAGGTGACCCATCTCAATCTGAACGACGGCACCATCGAGGGGGTACGCCACCGGGAGCTGCCGCTGTTTGCCGTGCAGTACCATCCGGAGGCCGCACCCGGGCCGCACGATGCCTTCCCTCACTTCGCCGAGTTCATGGCCTCGCTGGCGCGTGGGAAACGAGTGGGACACCCAACCCCTTGACAGACAACACTTAAGCTCATAAGATCGGCGCTAGGAGGCCTGCCAGCTCCGCCGCCTGCAACCCGTCTGGGGGACGCATGACCAAGGCCGATCTCGTCGAACAGGTAACCGCCTCGATTGCCAAGACCGCTGGTCCCATGATCTCCAAGAAGGATTGCGCCAGGGTGGTGGACGCATTCCTCGAGGCGGTCAAGGACGCCCTCAAGCAACAGCACAACATCGAGGTCCGCGGTTTCGGGACCTTCAAGATCCGTCGCCGCAAGACCCGCATGGCGCGGAACCCTCGCACCGGCGATCCGGTCGAAGTGGCCGCACGTCCGGTTCCGGTGTTCAAGCCCAGCAAGGAGTTGCGGGCGCTGGTCGCGGACGAGGGTGAGCCCGAGGCCGAGGCGGCGCAGGGCATGTAGGCGCTCGGCCCGCGGGCCGGGACGAGGGTGCACGGGGCCGCTCCGCGCGCGTGTCGCGGAGCGGCCCCGTTTGGTTGTAACTTCCATCCATGCCTGTTGCTGCGAGCACCGACATCACCGTCCGCGTCCTCCTGTTTGCGAGCTATGCCGAGAGCCTCGGCCGCGAGGCGCTGGAGGTGAGCCTTTCCCAGCCGGCCTCCATCGCCGACGTGGTGAGCCACATTCGACGCCTGCCCGGCGGCGCGTCGCTTCCGCCCAAGCCGCTGTGCGCCCGCAACCTGGCCCATGCCGGTCAGGATGACCGGGTCGCGGACGGCGATGAGATCGCCATCCTGCCTCCTCTGGCGGGCGGCTGAGATGACCTTCCTGACCAGCGACCCGGTCGAGCTCGCGCCGCTGCTCGCGAGCGTGCAGTCCCCGGCTCGAGGGGGCCTGAGCCTGTTCCTCGGTCAGGTGCGCGATCACCACGAGGGGCGTGCGGTGGTGCGGCTCGACTATTCCGCCTACGGCCCCATGGCGGAGGCCGAGTGCGCCCGCATCGTGGCCGAGGCCGAGCAGCGTTGGGACGTCGCCGTGGCGCTCCGGCACCGCCTGGGCTCGCTGGCGGTAGGGGACACGGCGGTGGCGGTGGTCGTCGCGTCCGCGCACCGCGCCGACGCGTTCGCCGCCTGCCGCCACGTGATCGAGGAAGTGAAGCGCCGGGTGCCGATCTGGAAACGCGAGCACTACGCCGACGGCACCCTCACGTGGGTCGACCCCACCGCCACGCTCCAGCACGTCTGATGCTGCGCGACACGCTGGGCCGCCCGCTCCGGAATCTCCGCATCTCCGTCACCGATCGGTGCAACATGCGGTGCCGCTACTGCATGCCCGAGGCGGAGTACGTGTGGCTGCCGCGCGAGTCGATCCTGTCGTTCGAAGAGATCGACCGCCTGGTCGGCATTGTCGGCGAGCTGGGCGTGCGGAAGGTCCGCCTGACCGGGGGCGAGCCGCTCCTGCGCCACGACCTGCCGACCCTGGTCCGGCTGCTCGACGGGCACGAGCCGATCGAGGACATCGCGCTCACCACCAACGGGATTCTGCTCGCGCGCCACGCCGCGGCGCTCCGGTCCGCCGGACTGCGCCGGGTGACCGTCAGCCTCGATACCCTTCGGCCCGATCGGATGGTGTCCTTCGCGCGAAGCGCTCGCCACGCCGAAGTGCTCGAGGGCATCTCGGCCGCGCTCGCGGCCGGCTTCGACGGCGTGAAGCTCAATGCCGTCGTGATCCGGGACCATAACGCCGACGAGATCACCGATCTGCTGGAGTTCGCTCGCGCGCGTGGGCTCGAGATCCGGTTCATCGAATACATGGACGTGGGCGGGGCTACCCGGTGGAGCCTGGGCCAGGTGGTCTCGCGCGACGAGATCCTCCGCGTCGTCGGCGAGCGGTATGGGCCGGTGGCGCCGGTGCGGAAGGACGGCTGGGCCCCGGCCGACCGGTTCCGGCTGGCCGACGGCACCGTCTTCGGGGTCATCGCTTCCACCACGGCCCCGTTCTGCCGCACCTGCGACCGCGCCCGCCTGACGGCCGACGGCACCTTCCTTCTCTGTCTCTACGGCGAGCAGGGCCTGGACTTGCGCGCGCTGCTCCGCGGGGGCGCGAGCGACTTCGAGATCCTGTCGCGCCTGGAGGAGGTGTGGGGCGCCCGCGTCGACCGCGGGGCCGAGGCGCGCGCGGCCGTGGCCGACCGCGGCATCCTGCATCAGATCGACAGCCTGCGCGCCGATCCTCGGCGCGAGATGCACACCCGCGGCGGCTGATGGCGCTGCACGTCGCGCTGATCCAGCCCCGGATTCCCCCGAACACCGGCAATATCGCCCGCCTGTGCGCGGCCACCGACACGCCGCTCCACCTGATCGGGCCACTGGGGTTCTCGATCGCCGAGCGGGAGGTCAAGCGCGCCGGCCTCGACTACTGGGACAAGGTGGATCTCTGGACCCATGCGGACTGGTTCGCGTTTCGCGACGCGATTACCCGGGAGCGTTGCCTCTATTTCTCCGCCAATGCCGAGCACGACTACCGTCGGGCGCCCTTCCGGGACCGCCGGGTTCTGGTGTTCGGCAACGAGACCGAGGGCATGCCCGCCCGGATTCTCGAGAAATATCCCCAGCGCTGCTTTCGCATTCCAATGCCCGGCGAGGTCCGCAGTCTCAATCTCGCGAATGCCGTCAGCATCGTGCTCTACGAGGCGCTGCGACAGCTCGGCGTCGCCGTACCGGAAGGGTTGGCCTCGGATTTCTCAGACGCTAAATTGGACTCGGTCGGCGAGTCACCCTGAGACTTCGTACCGCTCCCACACCACACGAAAGCGACCCGCATGCTCGGAACAGTGGCCGTCGTAGGCGCAGGCAATGTCGGCGCCACCGCGGCGCAACGCCTCGCCGAGAAGAATCTGGCCCGCACCGTCGTCATGATCGACGTGGTCGAGGGCGTGCCTCAGGGGAAGGGGCTCGACCAGTGGCAGTCCGGCCCGATCGAGGGGTTCGACACCCGCGTCGTCGGCAGCAACGGGTATGACGAGGCGGCCGGCGCGGACCTGTTCGTCGTGACGGCCGGCATCGCCCGGAAGCCCGGCATGAGCCGGGACGACCTGGTCAAGACCAACGCGGGCATCGTGCGATCGGTGGCCAAGGAAATCGCCCGGGTCGCGCCCAAGTCGATCATCGTGGTGGTGTCGAACCCGCTGGACGTCATGTGCTACGTCGCCATGAAGGCCAGCGGCTTCCCCCGCGAGCGGGTGCTCGGCATGGCCGGCGTGCTCGACACCGCGCGATACCGCACCTTTCTGGCGCAGGCGATGGACGTCTCGGTGGAGGACATTCAGGCGATGGTGCTGGGCGGCCACGGCGACACGATGGTGCCGCTGGTCTCCTATACCACCGTGTCGGGCATCCCGGTGAGCCAGCTCCTGGCCGCCGATAAGCTGGCGGCCATCGTGGACCGGACCCGAAACGGGGGCGCGGAAATCGTCGGGTTCCTCAAGACCGGCTCCGCGTACTACGCGCCCAGCGCGGCGGCCATCCAGATGGTCGAGGCGATTGCGCTCGACAAGCGGCGGGTGCTGCCGTGCTCGGTCTGGCTTCAGGGCGAGTACGGCCTCAAGGACGTGTTCTGCGGCGTGCCGTGCAAGCTCGGCCGCCGGGGGCTCGAGCAGGTCATCGACATCAAGCTGACGGAGGCGGAGCGGGCGGAGCTGGTCAAGTCCGCCGAAGCGGTGCGATCGACCCAGGCGGTTGTCGACGCGAGCTGATTGGGAGACGCGATGAATCGCCTGCGGGCGCTGTGGGGGAGTTCGGTCGGAAAAAAGGCGGTCATGGCGGTCACCGGTCTCATCATGGTGGCCTACCTCGTCACGCACGTCCTCGCCAACCTGCTCGTTTTCCAGGGGCCAACCCAGATCAACGCCTACAGCCGGTTCCTGCACGGAACCGGCGGGGCGCTGTGGGCCGCGCGGCTGGTGCTGTTCGTCGCGGTGGTGCTCCATGTCGTCGCGGCGGTGCAGCTCACCTGGCGGCGCCGGGCGGCGCGCCCCGTGCCCTACGCCAACGGGCGAGATCCGCAGGTGTCCACCATCGCGTCACGCACCATCCGGTGGGGCGGGGCGCTGATCCTGGTCTTCCTGGTCTATCACATCCTTCACTTCACGCTCGGCACGGTGCACGGGTCGTTCGTCGAGGGCGACCCCTACCACAACGTGGCCACCGGGTTCGCCAATCCGCTGGTGGTGGTGTTCTACGAGCTCGCGATGGCGGCCGTGGGGCTGCATCTGTATCACGGGATCTGGAGCAGCGGACGGAGCCTGGGCGTGAGCGCGCCGTCGCCGCACCCGCTTCGGCGGCAGCTGGCGCTGGCCCTGTCGCTGCTGGTGTGGGCGGGCTTCACGGTGATTCCGATTGCAGTGTACGCGGGCGTGATCCGGCCATGACCGGGAGACGAGCATGGAGCTGAGGCCCAAGGTCCCGGATGGCCCCATCGAGGGAAAGTGGGACAAGCACAAGTTCGAGATGAAGCTGGTGAACCCGGCGAACAAGCGGAAGCACACGGTCATCGTGGTGGGCAGCGGTCTGGCCGGCGGGGCCGCGGCCGCGACGATGAGCGAGCTGGGGTACAACGTCAAGTGCTTCTGCTTTCAGGACTCGCCGCGGCGGGCCCACTCGATCGCCGCGCAGGGCGGCATCAACGCGGCCAAGAACTATCGGAACGACGGCGACAGCGTCTATCGCCTGTTCTACGACACGGTCAAGGGCGGTGATTTCCGCTCCCGCGAGGCCAACGTCTACCGCCTCGCGCAGGTGAGCGTCCAGATCATCGACCAGTGCGTGTCGCAGGGCGTCCCCTTCGCGCGAGAGTACGGCGGCCTGCTGGCCAATCGCTCGTTCGGTGGCGCCCAGGTGTCGCGCACCTTCTACGCGCGGGGCCAGACCGGCCAGCAGCTCCTGCTCGGGGCCTACCAGGCGCTCGAGAAGGAGGTGGCCGGGGGTGGCGTCACCATGTACCCGCGCACCGAGATGCTCGATCTGGTCGTGATCGACGGCCAGGCCCGCGGCATCGTGGTGCGGGACATGGTCACGGGCCGGATCGAAAGCCACGCCGCCGACGCCGTGGTGCTGGGCACCGGTGGGTACGGCAACGTCTTCTATCTCTCCACCAACGCCAAGGGGTCGAACTGCACCGCCATCTGGCGGGCCCACAAGCGCGGGGCGGCCTTTGCCAACCCCTGCTACACCCAGATCCACCCCACCTGCATTCCGGTGAGCGGCGACTATCAGTCGAAGCTCACCCTGATGAGCGAATCGCTCCGGAACGACGGCCGGGTGTGGGTGCCCAAGCGGGCCGGCGACCACCGGGCGCCGGACCAGATCCCCGAAGCTGAGCGCGACTATTACCTCGAGCGGCGCTATCCCAGCTTCGGCAACCTGGCGCCCCGCGACATCGCGTCCCGGGCCGCCAAGGCGGTCTGTGACGAGGGGCGCGGCGTAGGCCCCGGCGGCCTGGGCGTCTACCTCGATTTCGCCGACGCCATCCGGCGCCTGGGCGCGGGCACGATTCGCGAGCGATACGGCAACCTGTTCGAGATGTACCAGCGGATCACCGACGAGAATCCGTACCAGGTGCCGATGCGGATCTACCCTGCCGTGCACTACACGATGGGCGGCCTGTGGGTGGACTACAACCTGATGAGCACGATTCCAGGCCTGCACGTGATCGGCGAGGCCAATTTCTCCGACCATGGCGCCAACCGCCTGGGGGCGAGCGCGCTCATGCAGGGCCTGGCCGACGGCTACTTCGTCATCCCGCTCACCATCGGCGATTACCTCGCGTCGGCCAGGCCGGCACCGGTCGACACCAGCCACGCCGAGTTCAAGCGGGTGGAGGCCGAAGTGGCGGAGCGGACCCGGCGCCTGCTCGAGATCCGCGGCAAGCGCACCGTGGACTCGTTCCACCGGGAGCTGGGACAGCTCATGTGGGACAAGTGCGGCATGGCCAGGAACGCGGCCGGCCTCAAGGAGGCGCTGGCGCGCATCCCCGAGCTGCGCGAGGAGTTCTGGCGCAACGTGAACGTCCCCGGCAGCGATGCGGAGCTCAACCAGGCGCTGGAGAAGGCCGGCCGGGTGGCCGACTTCCTCGAGCTGGGCCAGCTCATCTGTCTCGACGCGCTCCACCGCGAGGAATCCTGCGGCGGCCACTTCCGCGAGGAGTACCAGACCGAGGATGGCGAGGCCCGGCGCGACGACGCCCACTTCGCCTATGTGGCGGCCTGGGAATACACCGGCGACCTGGCCTCGCCCCGGCTCAACCGCGAGCCCTTGGAGTTCGAGTACGTGCACCTGGCGCAGCGCAGCTACAAGTAGGGTGAACCGATGAATCTCACGCTCCACATCTGGCGTCAGCCCGGCCCCGGCGCTCCGGGCCGAATGGTCCGCTACGAGGCGCACGACATCAGTCCCGACATGTCGTTCCTCGAGATGCTCGACGTGGTGAACGAGCGCCTCATGGCCACCGGCGACGCGCCGGTGGCGTTCGACCACGACTGTCGCGAGGGAATCTGCGGCTCGTGCAGCCTCATGATCAACGGCGTCGCCCACGGACCGAACCGCGGCACGGCCACCTGCCAGCTCCACATGCGCAGCTTTGCCGACGGCGACGAGATCCACGTCGAGCCGTGGCGGGCCCGGGCGTTTCCGGTGATCAAGGACCTGGTGGTCGATCGCTCGGCGCTGGACCGGATCATTGCCGCCGGCGGCTACGTGAGCGCGCCGACCGGCAGCGCGCCCGACGGGAACGCCGTGCTGATTCCCAAGGACGCGGTCGACACGGCCATGGACGCCGCCCAGTGCATCGGCTGCGGCGCCTGCGTCGCGGCGTGTCCCAACGGCTCCGCCTCCCTCTTCACCGCCGCCAAGATCTCGCACCTCGGCCTGCTGCCTCAGGGCCAGCCGGAGCGGGTACAGCGCGCTCGACGGATGGTGGAGCGGATGGATGTCGAAGGCTTCGGAGGGTGTACCCTCTACGGCGAGTGCCAGGAGGCGTGCCCCAAGATGATCAGCATCGATACGATCACCCGCATGAACCGGGACTTCCTGCGGGCGGCGGTCGCGCCCGTGCGCGCGGCGGTGGCCGAGTCGGACTGAGGCCTCTCGAGCTCGCGCTGGTCTGCCTGGCGCTCTTCGGCACCCCGGCGCCGGCGCAGGAGCGGCCGTGGGCGCTGGTGGGCGCGCAGGCCGTCGCCGCGTACGAGCGCGCCGACCCGGTGCCCGGCGGATCCTCGCTCGGCGAGGTCCGAGTAGTCCAGCCGGTCGTGATGCTGCACGCGGGCGGGCTCGGCCGGCTTCGGCTCACCGGCGTGCTCAACCTCGAAGGCCTGACCATTCCCGCAGGCGAGCTCGCGCCCGGCAACTGGGGCGAGGGCTTCGTCGACCGTCGGCACCCCCACACCTACCTGCACGAGCTCGTCCTCACGGCCGACGACCTGCTCGGTGCGCGCGACGGGCCCACTCGCGTGTCTCTCAGCGTGGGGAAAGGCTTTGCCCCTTTCGGCACCGATGATCCGATGGTGCGCCCGTTCGTTCGATACCCCGTCAACCATCACCTGGCCCAGATCCTGGAGCGCGCCGTGGCGATCGCGGCGCTGCGCACGGGCGGCCTCACCGCCGAGGCCGGGCTCTTCAACGGTGACGAGCCCGAGCGGCCAGGTCAGTGGCCGCGCGTGGGCGGGCGCTTCGGCGATTCATGGAGCGGCCGAGTCACGGCGGCTCCGCTGCCGGGCGCCACGGCCGAGGTCTCCTACGCGCACGTGCATTCGCCGGAACATCGGCCGGGAGCAGGCCCCGACCAGGCCAAGTGGAGCGTGGCCGGCCGCTGGGACCGAGTCGTCGGCGGGCATCCCGTCTACGGACTCGTCGAGTGGGCGCGGACTTCCGAGGCCCAAGGCTTCTTCGTGTTTCACAGCCTGCTGGCCGAAGGTGCATGGGGGGCCGGCCGGCATCGTCTCCAGTATCGGTTCGAGCGGACCGAGCGGCCCGAAGAGGAGCGCATCGCCGGGTTCCGATCACTGCGACCGCATCTCGAGAACTCGATCCTCGGCATCACCCGCTGGACCTCCCACTCACTGGGGTATCAGGTTCGGGCACTCTCACCGGGCCCGGTCGTGCTGGACCCGGTGATGGAGGTCTCGTATGCCGGCGTGGCAAAGGTCGGCCGCGGCCTGGCCGACGTGCAGCAGCTCTACGGGCGGACCCACATCTGGTCGCTCACGCTCGGCCTCCGGGTGACGGCGGGCACGACCATGCGCCGGATGGGCCGGTATGGGGCCGCTGAGGAGGAAGCGGGGAATGGTACGATGAACGCGCACCACGGGACGAGGCAGTGACGCGAACATACTCGAGGTGGATGATTGCCGCGGGAGTGATGGGCCTGACGGCCGGTTGCGGCGGAGGCGACGGCGGCCGGCTGGGACCGCCGTCGGGACGCAGCTTCTCGATCCTGTCGGGTGGCGATAACGTCCCCGATCGGTACAGCTCCGATCTCTGGGTGC
>DASSMN010000116.1:0-4508 GCA_035688885.1 Gemmatimonadales bacterium | reverse complement strand
GCGCCGCGATGATGATGGCGGTGATGCCGCCCTTGGGCTCCTTGGCCAGGATGGGGACGCCCGCGTCCTCCAGCCGCTTGATGAACTGCTCGCTGTTGGCCACCGGCAGCAGCACCTGGAAGCTCTTCGCGGTGCGGCCATCCTGGGTGACGGGATTCTTGAAGTCGCCCTCCAGCCGCTTGCCGTCGTACACCTCCACCCGGGCGATGTTGCCCTGATCGAGCTGGCGGCTGAACTCGGTGTAGGAGAACTCCTGGGTGGGATTGCGCTGCCGGCTCATCATCTGGAACAACGCCAGGGCCAGCAGCCCTACCAGGAGCCACAGCGCGAGGTTCTTGCTCAGATTCCCCCAGTTGGTGCGTGGGGGCCGATTGGGGAGACGGTCTGCCATTTATTCCAAGTCCGCGATGAACGGGAGATGACGGTAGTTCTCGGCGTGGTCGAGTCCATACCCGACCAGAAAGGCCGGCGGCGCCCGAAACCCGACAAAGCGGAGCTCCGGACGGACTTCCGTGGCCACTTGCTTGTCGAGGAGCGCGCAGATGGCCAAGCTCCTCGGCCGGCGGGTCCCGAGCAGCGTCATCAACCGCTGCAGGGTCTTCCCTGTATCAATTATATCCTCGACCAGCAGAATATGTTTCCCCTCCAGCCGGGTCTCCGGGTCGTACAGCAGCCGGACGGTGCCGCTGGAGACCTTTTTGTCGCCGTACGAGCTGGCGACCAGAAAATCGACCTGAATGGGCCGCTGGATGACGCGGACCAGGTCGCTCAGGAAGATGAAGCTGCCCTTGAGGAGGCCGAGCACCAGCAGCTCGCCATCGGGGTAGGCCTCGGTGATCTGGGCACCCAGCTCCTGCACCTTGGCGGCAATGGCGGCTTCGTCGAACACGATGGATTTGACGGGCCGGCCACCCGTGCGGCGCAGGATATCAGGAGTGCTCAGCATCGACGCGCACGGCCTCCGTTCCAGGCTCCGGAAGGAGGGCGTCGGAGCGGCTGACGCCCGGAATCCATACCACCCCGGCGGGCCCCGCCAGCACGGGCCAGCGCGCCCGATGGCTGCGCGGCACCCGGGCATCCTGAAAACAGCGAACCAGGAGCCGGCGGCCGGTGCCCCCCAGGGGCCGGAGCCGCTCACCCGCGCTCCAGGTCCGGATGACCAGCGGGGCCGGGGCGAACCACGCAGCGAGCGCGGCGCGCTCCTGGCGGTCCGGCGCCGGCTCGCGCACCCAGCGCACCCTCCACCGGCCCCACGTGCCCTGCCCCTCGGCGCCGTGCAAGGTCCACGTCGGCAGGCCCGCATCGGGCTCGCCGCGCGACACCACCAGCCGGTCGAACGCGAGCTCTGCGGTCCACCTCTCACTCAGCGGGACGCTGGTGCCGCTCACGCCGCGGCCAACCAGCCGCAGCACCCGTCCCGTGCGGGTGGGGCCAAGGCGACATCCGACCCGCCGCGCCGCACTCATCAGAACGGACTCTGCCAAGGCAGAATCATACCCGCTGAGCGAACGGGCAGCAACGGAAAACCCGGCGTGCTCGAGGCGGAAATCGAGGCCCGGCAAGAGGTCCACCACCGCGTTCCAGGCCGCGCGTCCGCGAGCCGCCTGTCGGCTCAGCCGGAGCAGTCCGTCGTCCACCCGCGGCAGGCGCGCGCGCAGGGCGGGCAGCACGTCGCCTCGGAGCCAGGATCTCAGATGGCGGGGATCCTGATTGGCCGGGTCGCCCCACGCCGCCAGGCCTTCGGCGCGAAGGTAGCGCAGGATGGCGCCCCGGCGGAACGGGAGCAGCGGTCGCACCAGCACGCCTCGCCGATCCGCCATCCCGGCGAGACCCGCCGGCCCGGAGCCCTTGAGCGCACGCATGAGCACGGTCTCGACCTGATCGTCGGCGTGGTGGGCCGTGATCACCAGCTCGGCACCGAGCTGGAAGCGGGCAGCCTCGAGCCAGGCGTACCGGGCGGCGCGCGCGGCGGTCTCGCTCGCCCCGGCTCCGAGTCCCCCGTGACCCTCCCGGTACGGCAGCCCGTACCGGCCCGCCAGCGCGCGCACGGCCGACGCGACGGTGGCGCTCGCGGGATGGATGCCGTGGTCGTAATGGGCCACCACCAGCTCGAGCCGGTGCTGCTCCCGAGTGGCCACCAGGAGGTGGAGCAGCACGACGGAATCGGGACCACCGGATACCGCCACCAGCGCTCGTGCCGGCGGCAGCTGCAGCTCGAGCAGATGAGCGCCGAACTCCTGGAGCAGGCTCATCGGCTGTCCAGCACGTCGCGCACCTTGCGCGAGAGATCGGCCGGCACGAACGGCTTCTGCAGGAAGGGCGCGCCGGGCTGAAGCAGGCCGCGGCGCACGATGTCGTCGTCCGTGTAGCCCGACATGAACAGGACTCGAATCTCGGGCCGGTCGATCGCCAGGCGCTCGCTCAGCTCGCGGCCGTTGAGCACCGGCATGACCACGTCACTCAGCACCAGATCGACCGGCTCCCCCCGTGAGAGCACGTCGAGTGCCTCGGCGCCGTTGGCCGCCTCGAGAACGGCATAGCCCTGCGAGCGGAGCGCCCGCGCGGCCATGCGGCGCACCGCGGGCTCGTCCTCGACGATGAGGACGGTCTCGACCCCGCCCGGCGTCGCCGGAGGCGGGGAAGGTGCCGGTGCCTCCAGCGGTCCGGTGTGCTCGGGCAGGTAGATGCGGAACGTCGTGCCCTGGCCCGGCGCGCTGCTGACCCAGATGTAGCCGTCGCTCTGCTTCACGATGCCGTACACGGTGGCGAGGCCGAGCCCGCTGCCCTTGCCCGCCGGCTTGGTGGTGAAGAAGGGCTCGAAGATCCGCGCCTGGGTGGCCGGGTCCATGCCATGGCCGCTGTCGCTCACCGTGAGACGCACGTAAGACCCGGGCGGCATGCGCACGCCCGGCAGGTTGTCCGGCTGCACGTTGTCGATGGTCACGGTTTCGGTGGCCAGTCGCAAGGTGCCGGTTCCGTCCATCGCGTCGCGCGCGTTGAGCACCAGGTTGACCAGTACCTGGTCGAGCTGCGACGGGTCCGCCCGGATTCGCGCGCTGGGGGCCGCCGGCTCGAACACGATTCGGACATCCACGCCGAGCAGGCGCGCGAACACCGGCAGGCTCTGGCTCACCAGCGTGTTGAGATCGAGCGGCGTGGGCTGCAGCAGCTGCTGCCGGCTGTACGCCAGCAGCTGCCGGGTGATGCCGGCGGCGCGATCGGCCGCGCGGCGGATCTCGCCCAGGTCATCGGCGCGGGCGTCGCCCGAGGGCAGCGAGCCTTCGAGGAAACCGCTGAACCCGGCGATGACCGTCATCATGTTGTTGACTTCATGCGCCACCCCACCGGCCACCTTGGCGATGGCCTCCATTCGCTCACCCTGCACCAGCACTTCGGCGGCGCGCCGGCGCTCGGTCACGTCGCTCACGATGCATCCGACCCACTCGATCCTGCCATCGGCGCGGGCCACCGGATAGTAGCTCGCGAGATAGGTGCGCTTGGCCGATTCGGCTCCGCCCGGCATGGCGGGGAGCTCGCGGTCGAGCAGCGGCTGGCCGGTGCGGAAGACAGCCTCGAACATGGGCCCGACCGTGGAGGCCAGGCCGCCGAGCACCTCGGCCAGACCACGGCCGAGATGCGCGTCCACCGGCACTCGGGTCATGGCCGAGAACGCTTCGTTGACCCGCACGAAGTTGAGCGCCCGGTCCACGAACGCCAGCCCGATGGGGGCGCCGCGGAACACGGTGTCGAGCAGCGCCAGGCTGCTTTCCCTTTCGCGCAGCGCCTGCTCGGCCTCCTGGAACAGGCGGGCATTGTCGACCGCCGTGGCCGCCCGCCGCGCGAGCAGCTCGGCCGGGAGCACGTCCGCGGGGCTGTATTGGCGCCCCGATTCAGCGGTCACGAACGTGATGGCGCCCAGGGTCCGACCTCTCGTGGTGAGCGGCACGATGAGGAGCGACCGGAGCCCGAACGCGCGGAGCCCGCGGAGGTGCTCCTCGTCCCGGGCAAAGCGGCGCAGCAGCTCGTCGGGGATCTCCGGGATCACCTGAGTTCGACCCGAGTGGATCACCTGCGGAACGGGGTCCTGCGCCAGCTCCCGGTATCTGTGGCTCATGGCCCACACCGCCTCCACCTTGGCGGGATCGACGTGGGCGATGGCGAGCCGGTGCAGCCGGCCGTCGCCATCCACGATATCCACGGCGCACCAGTCGGCCAGCCGGGGCACGGCGAGCCGCGCGGCCGCGGTGAGCGTGGCCCGGTAATCCAGCGAGGAGGCCAGCACGTCGCTCACTTCGGCCAGGAACTCGACCTGCTCGCGCGCCGCTTCCGCGCGCCGACGCGCGGCGAGCACCGACCCGATCAGGGCGCTGATGGCCAGGCCCGATACCCCGTAGGCCATCAGATCCAAGGCGTCCCTCGGGCTCTCGATGCGGAGGGAGGTCGCCGGGCGGCTGGTGGTGAGCAGCGCCCCCAAACCGGAGGCGGCCAGCGTGACCAGCCCGGGGCCG
>DASSMN010000076.1:0-8538 GCA_035688885.1 Gemmatimonadales bacterium | reverse complement strand
AAGGGCACGAAGGATTCCGTGCCCCTACGACGCTCCTCATGCCCAATCGGAAAGCTTGGTCGCTCGAGTATTGGGGGTGGTTGGGGGGCACCCCGGAATCCCGCCGGGATGCTTGCTACGAGCGGAATGAGAGGAATGTGGTCCGACCGAGGAGTCCTTCGCGCCCTTCGCCTACCACGCGGCCGCATATGTCCGACACCAGAGGGAGTCACCGCGCGCTCTCCGCCTGCCGGAGCCTCGGGCGGCCCCTGAGTCCCGGCCGCCGCAGCTAGCCGGTCAGCACCGGCGCCCCCTCCCGGAACTGCCGCTGGTACAGCCGAGCGTACATCCCGCCCAGCGCCAGCAGCTCGCCGTGGGTGCCTTCCTCCACGATGCGTCCGTGCTCGATCACCAGCAGCCGGTCGGCTCGCTGCACCGTGCTCAAGCGATGCGCGATGATCAGCGTCGTCCGCCCCACCAGCAGCTTGGCCAGCGCGTCCTCGATCAGCCGCTCGCTCTCGGTGTCGAGGTTGCTGGTGGCCTCGTCCAGGATCAGCACCGCCGGATCCTTGAGGATGGCTCGTGCGATGGCCACCCGCTGCCGCTGGCCGCCGCTCAGCTTGATCCCCCGCTCGCCGACCAGCGTCGCGTAGCCCAGCGGCAGCCGCTCGATGAACTCGTGCGCGTGGGCCGCCCGCGCGGCCGCCTGCACCTCGGCGTCGGTGGCCGTGGGGCGCGCGTAGGCGATGTTCTCGCGGATGGTCCCGCTGAACAGCGCCGGCTCCTGCGGCACCACCCCGATGGCGCTCCGCAGCTCCGCCAGCCGCAGCGAGCGGACGTCGATCCCGTCGAGCGTGATCCGCCCCTGGTCCACGTCCCAGAACCGGGGCAGCAGCGACACCAGCGTGGTCTTGCCGCCGCCTGACGGGCCCACCAAGGCCACCACCTCGCCCGGCGCCACCGACAGTGACACGCCGTCCAGGGTCCACGATTGATCGGGGTCCCGGAGGTAGCGGAAGCTCACGTGCTCGAACGCCACCCGCCCGCGCACCGGCGCCGGGAGCGGCACCGGCTCCGCCGGGTCGGCGATGGCGGGGTGCATCTCCAGGATCTCGAACACCCGCTCCGCCGCGCCCACCGCCTCCTGGTAGTTGGTGAACGAGGTGGCCAGCGCGCCGATCGAGGCCGCGATGCTGATGGTGTAGAGGAGGAACCCGACCAGCGCGCCGGCAGTGAGTTTGCCGTCGAGCACCAGCAGGCCGCCCTGCCAGAGCACGAACACGATCCCGGCAAAGGTCGAGAAGGTGAGCATCCCGAAGAACATGCCCCGCACCCGGGCCCGCTGGAGCGCGGTCCGCACGCTGGCCCGGATCCGCTCGCCGTAGCGCGCCCGCTCCGCCGGCTCCTGCACGAAGCTCTGCACCGTGCGGATCTGGCTGAAGGCCTCCTCGGCCACCGCCGTGGCCTCGGCCACCCGGTCCTGCACCCCGGTGGTCATCCGGCGGAGCCGCCGGCCGAACACCAGCGCGGTGCCCACCACCACCGGCGCCACCAGCAGGGCGGTGAGGGTGAGGCGCGGCTGGAGCCAGGTGAGCAGCACCACGCCGCCTACCAGCGAGATGATCTGGCGCGAGAACTCGGAGATCTGGTGGCTCAGCACGCTCTGGAGCAGCCCCACGTCCACCGACAGCCGGCTGGTGAGCTCGCCGGTGCGCCGGTCGGCGAAGAAGCCGGGCGGCATCTCGAGCAGCTTGGCGAACAGCTCGCGGCGGAGCCCGGCCACGGCCTGCTCGCCGGCGGCGCTCAACCAGTAGGTCTGGAGGTAGTTGAGTACGGCCTGGAAGCAGAACAGCGCCACCAGTCCCAGGGCGATGCGATCGAGCAGCTCCCGGTTCTTGTTCACGAAGGCCGCGTCCAGCAGGTACTTGACCACCATCGGGAAGGCCAGGCTCGCGAGGCCGCTCAGGACCAGCGCGACCGTCGCGCCCGCCAGGATGCCGCGATACGGACGCACCCGGGGCCACAGCTTGACCAGTCGGCCGGGCTTGGGGATGCGACGGGAGGCGCGCTCGATGGTGCCGTCGGACGGAGGGCCTGCGAGGCTTGTCATTCTATATGTATCGAGTCGGGAGCCGCCCTGCGCCGGTCATCCCGAACTGGAGGAAGCCGGGCATGGCCGACCCGCCACAAGAGAACGCAGTGTCGGTTCGGCCGCGCCCGGCTTCCTCCAGTTCGGGATGACTCCAGGCTCCGGGAAGCTCACGTTCCTGTCATGGATGCGTATGCTCTGCCGCCGGCTCCGCCCCCGCCGGCTCCGCCCCCGCCGGCTTCGCCCCCGCCGGCTTCGCCCCCGCCTCGCCCAGGATGATCACCTTGTCGGCGGTCGGCGCATGGCTCGAGGGCAGCGACCGGTCGATGCCCATGGCCACGAACAGGAGCGCCAGGTACAGCAGCGAGTAGCGGTACATCTGCCACGCGACCGGCGTGATCGACCGCTCCCGGAGCAGGCGGACGCAGTACCACAGCAGCCGGGCGCCGAGCAGGAGCGCCGCCACCAGGTAGAACGGGCCCAGCGCGCCGAACAGCGCGGGCATGACGGTGAGCGGCACCAGCAGCAGGGTGTACACCAGCATCTCGTACTTGGTGCGCGCCTCGCCCCGGACCACGGGCATCATCGGGATGCCGGCCCGGGCGTAGTCGGCCTGCTTGATGAGGGCCAGGGCCCAGAAGTGGGGCGGAGTCCAGTAGAAGATGATGGCGAACAGGTAGACGGCGGCCAGGTCGATGCGCCCGGTCATGGCGGCCCACCCCACCAGCGGAGGGAAGGCGCCGGCCGCGCCCCCGATGACGATGTTCTGCGGGCTGCTCCGCTTGAGCCACACCGTATAGATGAAGACGTAGAACAGGAGCCCGGCCAGCGCCAGCCAGGCGCTCAGGTGGTTGACCCGATACCAGAACACGGCAAAGGCGATGAACCCGAGCCCCACGCCGAACGCCAGCCCGAACCCGGCCGAGATGCGGCCGGCGGGAATGGGCCTGAGCCGGGTGCGCGCCATCCGGAGATCGATGTCCCGGTCGAACCACATGTTGATGGCGTTGGCGCCGCCGGCCATGAGGTAGCCGCCCAGCAGCACCCACAGCACCTGGCTCACCGAGGGCAGGCCGGCGGGGGTGATGAACATCGGCGCGATGGTGGTGACCAGGAGCAGCGAGATGATGCGCGGCTTGGTGAGGGTCACCAGGTCGGCAGCGAGCGATGGCGCCCGGACGCCGGGCTCGGGCGCCGGCTCGGGCTCCGCGGCCGGGGTCCGCGCGGAGCGGAACACCAGCAGCACCAGCGCGGCCCACACCAGGCTCCCGACCAGCAGGTGGAGCGCCCGGAGCGTGGGCGGCAGCAGGTTGAGCACCATCGCCGCCGCGACGCCGATCTGGGCCACGGTGGCGGCCAGCACCAGCGCCGCCGCCCGGCGGAGCGGCCGGCCGGCCGGATCGCTCCGGTGGCTCAGCCGGTTGACCATCACCATGGCCAGGGCCAGGAAGGCAAAGGCGAGCACCCGGTGGGTCCAGTGGAGCGCCGCCAGCCGGTTGGGCGGCGGCAGCACGCCGTCGTTGCACAGCGGGAAGCCGAGGCACAGCAGGCCGGCGTGGAAGTTGGCGACCTGGGCGCCGAAGAGGATGACGATGAAGCCGAGGGCCGCCGTTGCTAGTACCAGGGGATGGGCTGGGTGCCTGGCGGCCGACGGAAGGACGGAAGGACGGAAGGACGGAAGGACCGGCACACCAGGCCCAGTCTCGGTGGCCCCCGCGGGTGTGCTGGTCCTTCCGTCCTTCCGTCCTGCCGTCCTGCCGACCTCTCCCGCCCTCAACGCGGTCACCATCAGCGCGGCCAGCAGCACCATGGCGTTGGCGAGATGGGTGATGATGACCCAGGGCGGCAGGGCGAGCTTCACCGTGACCGCGCCGAGGAGGACCTGGACCACCAGCAGCACCAGGGCCAGGGTGGCGGGGTTCCGGAGCTCGGGCTCGTGCCGGTGCCGGCGCCAAGCCACCACGGCCACGCCGAGCACGAGGCAGCTCACCAGCGCCGCCACCCAGCGGTGGCCGATCTCGATGAGGGTCGGGAGGTCGAGCGGGGGGAACCACTGGCCGTCGCAGCGGGGCCAGTGATCGCCGCATCCCATGCCGGAGCCGGTGATGCGGACGACGCCCCCGAGCACGATCAGCGCGAGCGCGAAGGAGGCGCCGGTCCAGGCCAGCCGGCGGAGCACGCGCGCCCGGTCAGGGGTAGAATCCGTCATACAGCCGGGAAAGAACCACGTCCGGCAGACCGTTGTCAAGGCTATATTTACGCCATGTCCACCCAACGCGATGCCTGGGGCGAGCGGCTCCCCAGGCACTTGGGGCTCGCCAGCGCGATCGCCGTGCTGGTGGGCTCTACTATAGGAAGCGGGATCTTCCGGGTTCCGGCGGCCGTCGCCGGCCGGCTGCACGATCCCGGACCGGTGCTCCTGGCCTGGGTGGTGGGCGGGGTGGTGGCGCTGTTCGGCGCCCTCACCCTGGCCGAGCTGGCTGGGGCGCTGCCCCGGTCGGGCGGGGTGTTCGCCTACATCCTGGAAGGGTTCGGGCCGCTCCCCGCCTTCCTGTTCGGCTGGTCTGAGCTCACCGTCATCCGCGCCTCCGCGCTGGGCGCCATCGCCACCATCTTCGCCGAGTACCTGGGCTATTTCATCCACCTGACCCCGGAGCAGGTCCGCTGGGTGGCGGCGGCGGGCATCGTCGTGGTGGGCGCGATCAATTACCTGGGCGTGAGCACCGCGGCCATCCTGATGAACCTCATCACCGTGGCCAAGTACGGCGCGCTGGCGGCGCTGGTGCTGCTCGCCTTCGCGGCGGGCGAAGGCAGCGCCGCCCATTTCTCGCCCAGGTTTCCCCACGGCCTCGACCTCTCACTGCTCGGCACCGCGCTCATCGCCATCATGTGGACCTACGACGGCTGGGCCGACCTGTCGTTCGTGGGCGGCGAGGTCAAGGACCCCGCCCGCACCCTGCCGCGGGCGCTGATCCTCGGCACCACGGCGATCGTCGTGGTCTACCTGCTGCTCAACGTCGCCTACATCTACCTGGTGCCGCTGCCCGAGATGGCCGGCGCCAAGCTGATCGCCGCGACGGCGGCGGACCGGATCACCGTGTTTCGCGGCGCCGGCGGGGCGGTGGTGTCGGCGATCGTGATGCTGTCCTGCTTCGGCACGCTCACCGGCTCGATGATCACCGGGCCGCGAATCTTCTTCGCCATGGCCGACCGGGGACTCTTCTTCCGCGCCATCGCCCGGGTGTCGCCCCGGTACCAGAGCCCCTCGGTCGCCATCTGGCTGGCCACCGCGCTCGGCGTGCTCTACGTGCTGTTCAACGACTTCCAGCAGCTGGCGGACAAGTTCATCCTGGGCATCTGGCCGTTCTACGCGCTGGCCGTGGCCGCCGTGTTCGTGCTCCGGCGGACCCGGCCCGACCTGCCTCGCCCCTATCGCACCTGGGGCTACCCGGCGGTGCCGATCCTGTTCCTGGTGGCCTCGGTGGCGATGGTGGTGAACGCGCTGTGGACCGATCCGGTGAACACCGGGGTGACCTTCGGGATCATCCTGGTCGGGATCCCGGTGTACTACGCGTGGCGAACCTGGAGTGGGGGGGCGCTCGGTGCGGCGGTGGAGGAGGCGGGCGAGCTGCCCTGAGGCGGGATCGCCTACCCCGCGATCCGCACCTCGATCCCCAGGTCCGCCGCGCGCGCGCTGTGCGTGAGCGCGCCGATCGACACGTAGTCCGCGCCCGCGTCCGCGTACGCGCGCACGTTGTCGAGCGTGATCCCGCCGGTTGCTTCGATCTCGATCCCCGGTCTCAGCTCGCGCGCTCGGCGAGCCCACGCCGCGACGGTCTCGGGCGTCTGGTTGTCCACCAGCAGCCGCGTCGCGCCCGCGGCGCAGGCGTGCTCGAGCTGCTCCGGTGATTCGACCTCGACGTAGAGCGCCGTCACCCCGCGGCGGCGCGCCTCGTCCAGCGCGCCTGCCAGCGTTCCGCCTTCGCGCTTCAATGCCTGCCAGTGATTGTCCTTCACCATCACCGCGTGGCCCAGGTCGGCGCGGTGGGCGGTGCCGCCGCCGGCGAGGACCGCGGCGATGTCGAGGGCGCGGAGACCCGGCGCGGTCTTCCGGGTGTGGAGGATCTTGCACCCCGTGCCGGCGACGGCATCGACGTAGGCGCGGGTGGCCGTGGCGATGCCGCAGGCGCGCTGGAGCAGGTTGAGCATCGGGCGTTCGGCGCGGAGGATGCGCGCGAGGGTGCCGCGCACGGCGCCGACCACGGTGTTCGGGCGCACGATGCGGCCGTCGGGCGCGCGCCATTCGATGCGGCAGTCGCAGGCGCGCGCGACCGCGTCGGCGAAAGCGGCGCCGGCCAGCACGCCGCCGGTGCGATACTCGATGCGCCCCTCGGCCTCGAGGGTGGGCGGGATGGTGACGGCGGTGGTGATGTCGGTGTCGCCGTCCTCGCCCAGGGCCAGGGCGGCGATGCGCTCGACGTCGGGGCTCACTTCCCCAGCGCGACCATGCGGTCGATGGCGCCCCGGGCGCGGGCGGCGATCTCGGGCGGAACGGTGATGTGGTACTGATCCAGCGCCAGCGAGTCGCGCACGTTGGTGAGGGTGATGGTCTTCATGAACGCGCACTCGGCCTCGGGGTCGGCCGCGATGAACTCCTTCTCCGGCGCCATCTGCTCCATCCGGTGCATGATCCCGGTCTCGGTGGCCACGATGAAGCGGCGGGCCGGCCGCTCGCGCACCGCGCGGATCATCCCCTCGGTGGAGGCGATGTGGAGCCCCTCGGGCTTGATGTCACCCCGACCCATCTCGTAGATGAGCTGGCCCGCGCAGCCGCACTCGGGGTGCACCAGCACCTCGGCGTCGGGGTAGCGGTCCCGCGCCGCGTTGAGCGTCTCGGCGCGGATGCCCTTGTGGACGTGGCACTCGCCCATCCACACCTCGACCCGACGGTGGGGCCGCATCCGGCGCACGTGCGCGCCGAGGAAGAAGTCGGGCAGGAACAGGATCCCCTTGTCTTCCGGGATCGCGTCGATCACCTCGAGCACGTTGCCGCTGGTGCAGCAGTAGTCGAGCTCCGCCTTGACCTCCGCCGTCGTGTTCACGTAGCCCACCGCGATATAGCCGGGGAACTGCGCCTTCCACCGGCGCACGTCCTCCGCGGTGACGGTCGCCGCGAGCGAGCAACCGGCCTTGAGATCGGGCAGCAGGACCCGCTTCGTCGGCGAGAGGATGGCCGCCGTCTCCGCCATGAAGTGCACGCCGGCAAAGATGATGACCTCGGCCTTGGTGGCCGCGGCCTGTCGCGACAGGCCCAGCGAGTCGCCCACGTAGTCCGCCACGTCCTGGACCTCGGGGCGCTGGTAGTTGTGCGCCAGCACCACCGCGTTCCGGCGCTTGGCCAGCGAGCGGATCTCGGCCTGCAGCGCCGCGATCTCCTCGGGCGTCTCGTCGAAGCGCTGGATGACGGGAAGGCTGAGGGTCATCGGCTGGCGCCGAGACGGACGGACGGGAGGACGGGAAGACGGAAGGACCTGCACACCTCGCGAAGCCACCGGCGCGGTGTGCTGGTCCTTCCGTCCTTCCGTCCTCCCGTCCTTCCGTCTTTCATCACGCTCTCTCCCGCTTGAGCGCCGCCGGCGGATAGTCCGCCCGCCGGTGCCCGCCCCGGCTCTCGCGGCGGCGCCGGGCGGCCTGGGTGATGAGCCGCGCGACCAGCAGCTGGTTGCGGGTGCGCCAGGCGCCAGGAGGCGCGGACTTGGTGAGGCGGTCCAGCTCGGCCTCGGCGTGGAGCAGGGAGGCCTCGGTGCGCTGCACGCCCACATCGGCGGTCATGGTCTCGCGCATCCGGGCCCGAAGGGGCTCGGCGCGGTCGTCGTCGCCGGTGTCGACGAGCGGCGCGGTCTGCTCGGCGGACAGGGCCGCCGGCTCGGGCGCGGCGGTGCCGATGACCGAGCGCCCGGTGCGGTCGGCGAACACCAGGCCCTCGAGCAGCGAGTTGGACGCGAGGCGGTTGGCGCCGTGGACGCCGGTGGACGCCACCTCGCCTGCGGCCCACAGGCCGGGGAGGCTGGAGCGACCTTCGAGGTCGGTCTGGATGCCGCCCATCGCGTAGTGAAGGGCAGGGGCCACCGGCAGGAGGTCGCGGCTCGCGTCGAGGTTGTGCCGCGTGAGCATGGCTGTGATGCCGGGGAAGCGCGACGCGAAGTCGGCCACCTGCCGAGCGTCGAGCCACGCGCCGCCGGCGGCATCGGCCGCCGCGACAGCGCGGGCGACCACGTCGCGGGGCGCCAGCTCACCCCGCGGATCGGCGTCGAGCGCGAACCGCCGCCCGCTCCGGTCCACCAGCAGCGCCCCCGCGCCGCGCACCGCCTCGGAGATGAGAGGCGCCGGGTTCACCCCGGGGAGCTTGAGCGCGGTGGGGTGAAACTGGAGGAACTCGAGATCGCGCAGGCGAACCCCGGCATGGTCGG
>DASSMN010000091.1:0-4298 GCA_035688885.1 Gemmatimonadales bacterium | reverse complement strand
GGCGGCCACGCTCACCGTGAACGGCTGAAACGCGGCCGCATCCGCCAGCGTCACCTGGCTGGTGGGCGAGAAGGTGACCCCAGCCGGCGCGGTGATCGTCACCTGCTCGTTCAGCGCGGGGGCGAGATTGCTGATCTGGGCGTCGAGTGTGGACTGCGCTACGACCTGGACCGGGATTTTCAAGTCCTTGCCGTTGGCGGATACGGTAAAGTCGGTCGCACCGTACCCGGTCGCCGTCACGACAAACCGGAACACCGGGGCCTGGGCCGGCACGGTCAAGGTGCTGTCGTTGCCGTACTGAGGCAGGAAGGTCGAATCGCGCCGGACCGTGATGCCGGGACCGGTGGCCGTCACCTCGTAGACCGACGAGATCTGATTGCCCTGGTCGTCAACGGCGCTCACATCCACCGACTTGCTCTCGCCGAGCTCCAGGAACAGCTGCGACGGCGCCGCGTCAAGTCTCGCGGTGGTGCCCCGAAAGCTATCAGTCGGGTCGCCGCTGCAGCCGGCCGCAACCAGGAGCGCAAGCAGTGGAACCATACCAGTTGTCAAGCGATTCATACTTCGCACCTCGTTCAAAGGGCAGTAGGAGACACACCGCAAATCAGAACCTGTCCGGAGCGCCGGTCGCGGTCGGCAGATCGATCCCGAGGAACCGGCCGATGTCGTCCACCGCGTCCTGCTTGTAGAGCAACTCCTGCCAGTTGGGCTGGCCCGGCTCCTTGATGTCGTTCGAATACACCAGCTGGAACTGGCCCAGGCCGTTGGCGCGGTCGATGAAGATGTAGTACCGGTCCTTGCCGGTCCGGAACCGCCACACTTCGTACGGTGGCGAGCGGCCGGCCTGCGGCCGTTGCAGCATCTCGTCGGGAGCGCCGTTTCGCACGTAGATCCGGCCCCGATCGGTCTTCCAGCCCGGCACCCCGTTCTTGCCGCCCTTTTCGCCGTACATCCGGTTGGCGTAGTCCACGGCGGCGTAGAACTTCTCCCGGGTCTCGTTCTCCGGCGTGCTGGGCACCAGGTCGCGCTTCTGCCAGAAGTCGGTCATGAACCGCCGTTTGGCGCGGAGGCTCAGGTCCTTCGAGTACTTGGACAGCTCGCCCGACTCGGCGATCAGCACCAGCGGCTCCTTGGCCGCCTCGAGCTGCTGCTCGTTCATGGCCTCGAAGTAGCCCTCGTCGGTGCCCTTGGCCGCATCCCGCCGGGCCACGTCCTTCTCGAGGGTCTCATCCAGGCCGGCCATCACGAACGCGGCCGAGCGCTCCACCGTCTTGCCGCCCAGGTCCAGCGAGGCCGCCATCGTGTACTGGCCCGGCGGCAGGCCGCTCAGGTCGAGCTGTCCCTTGAGCACCCCGCCGCCCGCCGGGACCGTCACCGGGGTCGGGGCCGTGGTGGTGAGCGCCTTCCCGGCCGAGTCCACCACCTTCATCGTGAGCGTTCCGTGCGCCTCGCTCCCCGAGTAGGCCTCGAGGAGGTAGTAGGCGGTGGCGCGGAGCGGGGTCAGCTCGAGCTGGGCCGCCGCCGTCACCAGCATGCGACCCCAGCGGAGCTCCGCCGGCATCGGCACGGTATCGCCGGCCGTGACCGCCCGGATCTTGGGTGAAAGCAGGAGATCCGAGGCGGGCGGCTCGCTCTTGTAGCCTTCCAGCGCCAGCGTCGAGCCCACCTTGTGGCCCGACACCGAGTCCTCGACGTTGACCTCGAGGTTGTACCGGCCGGGCGCCAGGCTGAACCGCACCATCTCGACGCCGAATGCCGCCGGCCCGCGCACGCTGGCCGGCGCATGGTTCTGCCACGACTGCTGCAGCAGGGTGAGGCCAGTGGAGTCGGTGACCTGGACCCCCACCTTGTAGCTCAGCGTGCCCGTGTTGCCTTCGCCCGAGGGCTCGAGCACCGCGTAGGGCACCTGCACGAATGCGTTCACTTCGGTGCGGCCCTGCTCCGCGCGGTAGGATCGCACCGCACGGAGAATGAGACCGCCATCGGGCGCCGGGGACTGCATCGGACCGCCCAGCACCGCCATGGCCGCGAGGGCCGCCAACCGGACTGCGATCATAGTTCAGCTACCGCCACTTCCTTGCGAAAGACCGGCCCGCCTACCACCCCAGCGAGAAGCTGAAGAAGTTGGTCGGACCGAGGATGCCGAGATACTTGTAGGCGTAGTCGAGGCTCAGGCCGAACCCGTTCCCGTTTCCGCCATACATGAGGCCGCCGCCGAAGGCGAGGCCCTGGAGATTCTCCTCGTCGCTCAGCGCCGTGGTGGAGGTCTGGGGATCGAGGTTGTTCGCGCCGGTGTAGCTGTAGCTGCCCCGGAGCGCGAAGCCGAAGTTGGAGCCGCCGATGTGCTGCGACTGCCATTCCGAGCCGAAGGCGAAGCCCGGCTTGTTGTTGTTGGGCTGGTTGAAGTCGCCCAGCGCGGTGAGCCGGCTGTTCTCCCCGGTGATCACGTCGTAGGCCAGCCCGACCCGGAACGTCGTCGGGAGCGGGAAGTCCTTGGTGAGCAGGTTGGCCTGCTGCGGCAGGGTCGGGACCGGGTCTTCACCGGGCAGCGGGTCGCGCTGCACGTTCCCCTCGAGGCCGGTGCCGGAGTAGCTCAGGTTCGAGCCCAGGTTGGCGAGCACGAACGAGAACTTGACCGGGTGGTTGTTGAGCGACGCGTGGAAGTTGGTGCCGAAGTCCACCGCGAACGCGCTGCCGCTCACCGTGCCCAGGCGGTCGTTCACGTACTTGGCGGTGATGCCGGCGGAGAACCGGTCGGAGAAGTTCTGGGCGAAGGTGGCGCCCACGAAGGTCTGGTTGACCGAGTAGGTGCCGCCGGTGCCGTTGGGCTGGTCTTCGGTGTAGATCGGCTGGTCCTTGAATCCGAAAGTGCCGAGCTGGAAGCCGAGGGTGCGGGCGCCGCCCGAGAACGGGAAGGCCACGCCGCCCCAGGAGTAGCGGGTGTCGGCCACGTAATCGTAGGTGCCGATCATCAGGCCGGGCCGGTCGAGCATGGCCACGCCCGCCGGGTTGTAGTACAAGGCGCTGACGTCCGTGGCGATGGCCGCGAACGAGCTGCCGAGCGCCGTGCCTCGCGCGCCCGCGCCGAGCAGCAGGAACTCGGCCGAGGTGGTGCCGTAGGAGGTGTTGTCCTCCTGCCCGACCGGCTGCCCGGTTTGATTCTGCGCCGCGGCGACGGCCGGAAGGGCATTGATCAGCCCGAAGGCGAGCAGCCAGCCAGGTGCGGTGAGCTTCCTCATGTTGTCGATCTCCTGAAGGTTGGGGCGGGCCCGCGGGCCCGCCCCCGTCGAAGGCTACTGGGCGAAGTTCACGACCGTGAAGCGGCCCACCCTGCGGGCGTCGCCGGCTTCGACGTGATAGAAGTACACCCCACTGGCGACCACCTGGTTGTTCCGGTTGCGGAGGTCCCAGTTCATCTCACTGCCCTGCGAGGCGCTGGTGGGGTCGTAGTTGCCGCCGTGGTGCTCCAGCATGCGCACCAGGACGCCGCTGGCCGAGTAGATGCGGATGATCGCATCCTGCGGCAGCCCGACGAACTTCAGGATCTTCTGGTCCGTGCTGGACTCGTACGCGCTCTTGACGTAGTACGGGTCCGGAACGGTGTGCACGTTCTTGAGATCGGCGTTGGTGGCCGCCGCGACATTGTTGGACACGGTGAACCCTGAGACCAGCTCGGCGCCGACCGCGGTGAACGGCAGCACGCCCTCGGGGTTGCTGTAGCTGTACGGGCCGAGGTTGCCGGCGGTACCGACGCCGTTGCCGCCCGTGATGGCGCCGACCACCTGCCGCAGCGACCACACGGTGCCCGCGGCCGGGAGCGCGCCACCGGCCAGCTCGAAGGTGAAGATCTCACCCGCGATGTACATCGCGAAGCCGTTGTTGGTTGCGTTCACGATCGGCACGGTCGGCGGGTAGGCCCCGCCACTGAAGAAGCCGACCGGTCCAGGCACCGCCGTGCTGCTCAGCGCATAGGCGGGCGTGCCGGCCGGGCAGACCATGGCGCCGGCCCCGATCGTCCTGAACGGCTCGACGCAGGCCATGTCCATGTTCGTGAGCCTGGTGCTCTGGTCGGGGCTGGTGCCCACCTGGGCCCCTGGGTTGAGTATCCCCCAGGTCCCGCCGGCCCGATCGGAGAACGGCACCACGACGTTGTGGGTGGCGTCGATGACCGAGTCGACCACGCCGCCGGTGCCCCAGTACACGTTGATGTCGGCGGCGCGCTTGGCGCCGGAGACGACACCGGCGAACTGGCGGCACCCGCTGCCCGGACCCGACTGGTAGCACTGCGTCTGGTAGAT
>DASSMN010000628.1:0-3644 GCA_035688885.1 Gemmatimonadales bacterium | reverse complement strand
GCACCATCACCGGGTCGGCGACGACGCCGATGCGGCCGGTCACCTGGAGCAGCGCCTTGGTCATCGCGGCCGACCGCGAGACCTGGAGCAGCCGGCCGATGGCGGGCGCGGCCGCCGGCCCCATGCGGACCAGCGCCATGGTGAGCAGCAGGTTGCTCCACTCGCCCATGGTCTCGATGGTGTGCGCGATGACGTCGATCGCCTCGACCGCCCGGAGCTCGCCGAGCGCGCGCACCGCCTCGCGGCGGACGTCGGGCGCCCGATCCTGCAGCCGCTCCACGAGGACCGCGACCGCGCCGGGCTCCCCCAGGCGTCCGATCACGCGGCACGCGGCGGCGCGGCGCGAGGGATCGCGATGGCGGACTCGCGCGGTCTCGCGCGCGCCCAGTCCCGACCGGCTGAGCGCCTCGCGCACTCGACCGGCGTGCTCCCGCTCGAGGCCGGGCAGCGCCTCGAGGCACGCGCCCAGCGCAGTGCGGCCGCCGCCAGGCCCTTGCGAGGAGAGCCAGAGGATGTCGCCCGGGGTCGGTGGCCGCTGGTGCCACGCCGTGAGCATGGCCGTGACGGTCCGACGCAGGTGCGCCTGGCGGCGGTCGCTGCGCCGGTGCCACCAGTTGAGCACCAGCAGCGCCACGACCATCGCCGCCGCGAGGCACAGGAACGCGACCAGCGCGGCCGTCGCGGGCGACGCCACCAGCGCCGAGAGACGGGCCGTCATCACCAGCGCCGCACCAGACGGACACCGAAGCTGTGCCGGGTGCCGATGCCGGTTCGATCGTCGAAGGCATACACCGCCTCGAACCCCATCACCGGCGAGACGAACTGCCGCCACGCCAGCCCCGCGCCGCGGCCGTCAGTGGACCCGATGCGGTCGCGCGACGGCTCGCCGAACGACTCGCCGCCGACGAACCCGAACACCCGCACGATGTTGGCGAGGCCGTACTGGTAGCCGACCGAGCCGAGCCCGGCGTGGTCGCCGGCGGTGCCGGAGACACCGTCGAAGCGCGTGGCGGTATAGCGGTAGCGCGCGGCCAGGAGCCAGGGGCCGGTATACCACTCGAGCGAGGGGCCGACGCCGTGCACCTGCGCATCGGCGTAGGCGTCGTGGCGGTAGTCGGCGGACAGTAGGAGGCCGCGGGCGGCAAGCGCGGTGAGGCCCATGCCGAAGGTGCCGCGCGGCAGCACCTCGGCGTTCGGCGCGACGTAGGCGGTGCCGGTGAGCTCGAGCGCGCGCGACACGTGCAGACCGACGTCGCCGCCGCCGCGGGTCTCGGTGCGATCGAACTTGTCCTGCACGGTCACTGCCGCGCCCCAGCGGAACCGGTGCCGGCCGAGGGCACGGAGGCCAATCGTGGCGCCGTCGCTCGCCGCGCCGCCGGGGTACCGCTCGCCGGCGTACTCGAGGCCGGCTTCCCAGCGCGGGCCCTGGCCGGCAGAGCGGAGCGCGGCGACGCGGCTGGCGACCTCGGGATCATCGGGATGGGTCTGCTGGAGCATCGCGAGTACCGCGCGGGCGCCCGCAACGTCGCCGCGCCAGCGGCGCACGTCGGCGAGCGCGATCTGACTGTCGTAGTCGTCGGGCCGCTCAGCGAGAAGCTGAACCAGGTGCTGCTCGGCCGAGTCGAGCGCGCCGGTCCAGCTCTCCAGCTTGGCGATCCAGAATCGGTCCTCGAAGTCGGCCGGCTGATCCGCTGCGGTTGCAGCCGCCGTGGTCGCGCGGTACGCGGCGAGCGCCTCGGGAAAGCGACGCTGGCTCCGGAGCTGCTCCGCTTCGCGCCGAAGCTCGGTGGCAGCCACCGGGGTTTGGGCGGACGCCGCGCCGCTCGCCGTGAGCAGCAGCGCGAGAGCTAGCGGCGCGCTCAGGGTAACGAGCACCACCTTGCCAGAGCGCCTGCGGAGCTGCGTGGGCACGGCCGTGGAGGACTCCGGACTGGAGATGATGGATCGGGACGTCCCCGAGGTGTGCAAGGTGAGTGCCCGACCTCCTACGCTGGATGTTGTTATGGCCTAACGATTTACCAAGGTGATTCGGCCGTGGGTCACTGGGGCACCGCGATCCCCGCGAGGCCGGGCGCGAATTGCGGCGGCCGGGATGCCGCCTCCCGCCCAGCCGGCTCACTGCCGCACATGCGAGAGGCCGGAACGCTATGGTCCCGGCCTCTCGACTGCTACCCCGCGGACTAGAACGACGCCCGGATCCCCGCCGTGAACGGCCAGACCCACGCGTTGCTCGTGCCGATCTCCGCTTCCTTGCTGAAGGCGATGTCACCTTGTGGGCTGAGCACCAGCGACAGCCTCGGCGTCAACCGGTAGCCCACTTTGGCGCCGACGTTGATCGCCGGATAGGTACGGGACTGGGCCCCGTCCACGTCGAACGTCAGCGCGCCGGCGCCGGCGTTGACGAGGAGCGACCAGCGCGAGTCGCTCGCCGGCACCAGATCGTAGCCCACCTTGGCGATGTAGTGGTACACGTTCACGTCCGGACCGCTCCCGCCGCCGGGCAAACTCGCGCCCGAGTGGAAGCCGAGGTCCACGTCGCCCATGAGGTACACCCGGGGCGCGACGCGGACCGCGGCACCGATCCCGAAGCTCGGGCCGGCATCCACCGCATCCGCGATGTCGAAGGTCGGCACGTTCAGGCCGCCGCGCGCTTCCACCATCACAGTCGGCTCTTGGCCAGTTCCGCCCGACAGCCCCTGCGCGGCGGCGCCGCCGGGCAGCGCGAGCAGGCAGCTCAGCGCGGACAGTGCTTTCAGTGCTCGTGTGTGCATGGTCAATGAAGTCGATGAGAGAGTGAAGGTTGAATCCGGTCAGTTGGCGTAGGCCGGCTGCCAGCGGCGCTGAATCGCCTTCCACTGGACCGCCTGGTACACGCCGGCCAGACCCACGATCAGGTAGACCGCCCGGCTCAGCGGGCTCAGGTTGCCGAACAGGGCCCCCACCAGGTCCGACCCGGTAAGACCCACAATCCCCCAGTTCAGGCCACCGATGACCAGCAGTACGGCGGCCGCGATGTCCAGCTTTTTCATTTTATCCTCTCAGTATGGTGACTGTCTGTCTAACAACTGTCCGAGAATGTAGACTGCATTTCTGCTTCCGTCAACCCCTGTCTAGCAATTTACATTGACATAACTTGGACGGGAGCCTAGCTTACCACTCGTGACGCAACCCGCCGAGCTCGACACGCCCCGCTATCCCGTTCGCCTGGTCGCGCTCCGGACCGGCCTGTCCCCCCACGTGCTCCGGGCCTGGGAGCGGCGCTACGCGGTGGTCACGCCCACCCGGAGCGAAGGCGGGCAGCGGCTGTACTCGGAGCTGGACATCGAGCGGCTCAGCCGGCTGCGGCGACTGAGCGCACGGGGTCACGCCATCAGCCGGATCGCCTCTCTCAGCCTGGAGCAGCTCACCAGGCTGGAAGAGGACACCGCGCCCACCGCGGAGGCCGGCCCTGCCCCGCCCACCGGCGAACCCAACAGCCAGGAAGCCGACGACAGCGTCCGCGAGCTCACCCTCGCCGCCCTGCGATCGGTGCGAGAATTCGCGCCCAACGAGCTCGACGCGTTGCTCCAGCGCGCGGTGGTCACTCTCGGCGTGCCGAAGTTCCTCGATCAGGTCGCCGCCCCGATGCTCCGCGCCATTGGACA
>DASSMN010000627.1:0-5586 GCA_035688885.1 Gemmatimonadales bacterium | reverse complement strand
ATTCACACTTGGCGGTAAGTTCATCCTCCGCACGCGAGATTGCCGCTCATGAAGATCCTGGTGGTGGAGGACGACCGAAAGGTCGCCGGGTTCATCGAGCAGGGGCTCAAAGAGGAAGGCTACGTGGTGGATGTCGCGCCGGACGGCGACGAGGCTACCATGCTGGCCCACGTCTACGAGTACGACATCATCCTGCTCGATGTGGTCCTACCGAAGAAGAACGGGTTCCAGGTCGCCACCGAGCTCCGGCGCGAAGGGCGGAGCACCCCCATCCTGATGCTCACCTCGCGCGACGCCGTCGAGGACGTGGTCCGGGGGCTCGACGCCGGCGCCGACGACTACCTCTCCAAGCCGTTCCAGTTCGACGAGCTGCTGGCGCGGATCCGGGCCCTTCACCGCCGGGGCGGCGCCGAGCGGCTGGAGGTGCTGCGCTACGGGCCGATCACGCTCGACCGCCTGCGCCACATCGCGATGGTGAACGAGGCCAGGCTCGACCTTACCCCCAAGGAATTTCAACTCCTCGAGTTCTTCCTGCTTCACCCCGAAGAGGTCGTGCGCCGCACCACGCTCCTGGAGAAGGTATGGGACATGCACTTCGACCCGGAGAGCAACGTGGTGGACGTGCACGTGGGCAACCTGCGCCGGAAGCTGAGCCAGACCGCGGGCGAGCCGCTGCTGGCCACGGTACGCGGCGTGGGGTTCAGCCTGCGCCGGGGCAGCGAGGCGGAGATTTCTCCCAGCCTCTGATCCGCCGCGGCGCGGCGCTGCTGCCCGCGCTCGCCCTTCTTTCCATCATCCTGGGACTGGGGTTCCGGGTCGCGGGATTGCCCGGGGCCTCCAGCCTGCTGTGGTCCGCCGGGCTGCTCGTGACCGGAGTGCCGGTCGTGTGGCGGACGCTCCGCGGCATGCTGGCCGGGCGCTTCGCGGCCGACCTGGTGGCGATGCTGGCCATCGGCGCCGCGCTCCTGCTTCAGCAGCCGCTTCCCGGCCTCATCGTGGTGCTCATGCAGACCGGCGGCGAGGCGCTGGAGCGCTACGCCGAGGGCCGTGCGTCGGAAGCGGTGCGCGAGCTCGAGGCGGCGGCACCGCGCCGAGCCCACCGGCTCACCGGCGCCGAGGTGACCGACGTGCCGGCCGACGCGGTCGCGGTGGGCGACACGCTGCTGGTGCGGCCCGGCGAGCTCGTTCCCTGCGACGCAATGGTGCTCGACGGCCGCTCGAGCGTCGATACGGCGCGCCTCACCGGCGAGCCGCTTCCAGTGGCGGCCGGGCATGGGACCCGGCTCCTGAGCGGCAGCCTCAACCTGGACGGGCCGCTCACGCTGCGGGCACTCGCCCCGGCCCGCGAGAGCCAGTACGCCCGCATCGTCGAGCTGGTGCGGACCGCCCAGGCGAGCAAGGCCCCGCTCCAGCGCCTGGCCGACCGGTACGCGGTCTGGTTCACTCCCATCACCCTGCTGGTCTGCCTGGCCACCTGGCTCGCCTCGGGCGATCCGATCCGCATCCTCGCGGTGCTGGTCGTGGCGACACCCTGTCCGCTCATTCTCGCCACCCCGGTGGCCATCGTGAGCGGTATCAACCGGGCGGCGCGGAGCGGCATCATCTTCCGCCATGGCTCGGCGCTGGAGCAGCTCGCCGCCGTGACGGTGGCGGTGTTCGACAAGACCGGCACCCTCACGCTGGGCCAACCTCGCGTCGCGCGCGTGCTGCCGGCGGCGGGGCTCACCGAGCGCGAGCTGCTGCGGCTGGCCAGCGGGGTGGAGCACGGGTCGGGGCATCTGCTCGCTCGTACCCTGGTGGACCACGCGATGGCCGGCGGGATTGAAGTCCCCGCGGCACGCGGCGTGGTCGAGGCGCCCGGCGAAGGCGTCTCGGGCGAGGTGCAGGGCGTCGCGGTCGCCGTGGGCGGGTGGTCCTACATCATGCGACGCCATCCGGAAGCGGAGCCGGCGCTCCGGCGGGCCCTGGGCGCCACCCCGGGTGCCGGCCTTCGCGCCTACGTCACGGTGGACGGGCGCGCGGCCGGGGTGATCGAGTACGCCGACCGGGTGCGACCGAGCGCCGCCGGCTTGCCCCAACGCCTCCGCGGGCTGGGGCTCCGCCGGGTCATCCTGCTCTCGGGCGACGACCCCGTGAACGCCGCGGCCGTCGGGCGCGAGGTCGTCGTGGACGAGGTGCACGGCGGGCTGCTGCCCGGCGAGAAGGTGGGCTTCGTCCAAGGCCTGGTCCGGAAGGGCGAGCATGTTCTGATGGTGGGCGACGGGACCAACGATGCGCCGGCGCTCAGCAGCGCCACGGTCGGGGTCGCCCTCGCGAGCGGCGGCGGCGGCATCACCGCGGAAGCGGCCGACGCCGTGCTCCTGGCCGATGACCCTGCCCGGGTGCTCGATGCGATCGGGATCAGCCGGCGCACGCTCCGGCTGGCGCGGCAGAGCATCTGGGTGGGATTGGGCCTGAGTGGGCTGGCGATGGTGGTGGCCGCCCTGGGATACCTGCCGCCCACGGCCGGCGCCCTGCTGCAGGAGGGCATTGACGTGGCCGTCATTCTGAACGCCTTGCGGGCCACCGCGGCCGGGCGCCCCACCCCGGTCGCAGCCGCTACCATGGTATAGGCCGCACGGCTTAGGGCCTGAGCCGGCCTTGCGCGCGCTGCCACGAGTGGTCGGAGTGCCGCCTGGAACCGGGCGGGACAAGGTCACCGGTGTTCGCCGGCGACCTCTTCGCGCTGACGGCCGGGTGTGGTTCGCGAGCGAAGCCGCGCGAGCACCGCTTCCGCCAGCAAGGGCGTCACGTCGATGGCGTTGGACGGATGGCGGACCGTGTTGGTGGTCACGATGGCGGCGGCGCCCGCATCCTGCAGCATTTCGAAGGCTTCGCCTGCGAAGAGACCGTGCACGGCCACGCAGATCGGCGCCCGGTATTCCGCGCGCCAGAGCGCGCGGACCGCGGCGGTCATGGTGGCCCCGCTCGAGATGATATCGTCCACCAGCACCGGCTGCCGGTGCCGGTGAGCTTTCAGGTCCGGCAGCGTGAGCGCCACGGTGCGGTCGCCGCGCCGGCGCTTGGAGAACACGGCGCAAGGCGCGCCGGCGAGCTCCGCGACGGAGGCCACCCACTGGCGGCTCTCACTGTCCGGCCCGAGGATCAGCGGCTCCGCGACATGCTCGCGAATCCAGCCGGCGAGCAGGGGCGCGGCGTGCACGGCCGTGGCGGGGACGCCGAAGGCGTCGCTCAACGACCGGATGCGATGGAGATGAGGGTCCACCGTGATCAGCCAGTCGACCGCATCGGAGAGTATCGCCGCGAAGTAACGGGCGCTCACACCTTGCCCCGGCTCGAACGCCCGATCCTGCCGCATGTAGGGCAGGTAGGGAGCGATCAGCCCTACGGACGTGACGGCGAGGTCGCGCGCGGCGCTCGCGGCGAAGAGCACCGGCAGGATGCAGTCGTCGGGCGGGGTGAGGGCCGCGACCAGGACCACGTCGCGTCCGGTCGCCGCCGTGGGAAGCGAGACCCGCACCTCGCCGTCGGGGAACCGGTGCACCCCCACGAGGCCCGGCATCGCCTGGAGCCGTCGGGCCAGCCGGAAATGGCGGGCGCCGGGCAGCGACAGGACGATCATGGGTCCGCTCCGAGGGTAATGATGTCTCCGTAGGCGGTCGCGTAAGCGAGGGCATACTCGAGCGCGCCGACCGACTCGGCGTGAACGGTGAACAGCGGATCGCCCGGAACGACCAGGCTGCCCAGCCGCACGTGCAGCATCAGGCCGGCGGACGGATCGCTGGGCGCACCGGCCAGCTTGGCGACTCGCGCGAGGCGGCGGTTGTCGATGCGAAAGACCCGGCCTCTCTTCGCGGCCGGCAGCGGTCTGGTGAACGCCGCCACCGGCGGCTCGCGGAGCCCGCCCTGGGCGCGGCAGATGGCCTGGAACTTTCGCCAGGCGCGCCCGTCGAGCAGGATCTCCCGCGCCAGAGCCTGCCCGCTCCCCGCCGGCGCGGCGCCGGCCAGCTCGAGGATGTAGCCGGCGAGGAGCAGCGCGCGCTCACGCAGGTCGGTGGGCGCCTCGAGCGCGTTCTGCAGCACGGCCAAGGCGTCGCGCGCCTCGAGCGCGGGGCCCAGCCCTCGCCCGACCGGCTGCGCCCCGTCGGTCATCACCGGCTGGACCCGAAGTCCGATGGCCTCGCCGACGCCGCGCAGGTGCTGTGACAACCGCTCCGCTTCGGCCACGCTCCGGATCTTGGCGGTGGGGCCCACCGGCAGATCGATGATCACATGGGTGGCGCCGGCCGCGGCCTTCTTTGACAGCACCGACGCGACCAGCTGGCCGGTGCTGTCGAGATCGAGCGGGCGCTCGACCCGGATGAGCACGTCGTCGGCCGGGCTCAGCCGGGCGGCCCCGCCCCACGCGATGCAGGCGCCCTCCTGCTCCACCACCTGACGCAGATGCCGCTGGTCCAGCACCACGGGGGCCAGCATCTCCATCGTGTCCGCCGTTCCGGCCGGTGAGGTGATGGCGCGGGACGACGTCTTGGGCATGATGACGCCGGCCGCGGCCACGATCGGGACGATCACGATGGTGGTGCGGTTCCCCGGCAGGCCGCCGACGCTGTGCTTGTCGAGGATGGGGCTCCGGCCCCAGTCGATCCGGTCGCCGCTCGCCACCATGGCGAGGGTGAGGTCGATCATCTCCTGGCGGTCGAGCCGGTCGCCGGCGCAGGCGGTGAGAAACGAGGCCAGATGGATGTCGGAGTAACGGCCGGCGGCGATGTCCCCGACGACCGCGGCAAGGGCGGGCGCATCGAGCCGACGACCGTGGATCTTGGCGCGAACCAGACTCAGCGACTCGAGCGGCGGCGGGTGCGTGAACGAGAGCTCGACGCCTTCGGCGGCCCCGAGCTGGCTCCAGGCGCTTTCCGACAGGCCGGCCTCGGTGACGGTCAGGAGCGACCCGGTCACCACGTTGAGGGTCGCGAGGATGGTGCGCGCCCCCAGTCGCACGAGGATGCGGGTCTCCGACTCAAACCCCTCGGCGCGGCAGACCGCGGAATCCCGATGCAGGTACACGATCGGCTCCTGACCGGAATCCACCTGCAGGCGACGCGCGCGATAGCCGACCGGGGACGCCTGCGGCGCGACCGCGACCGCCGCCACCGCCGTCATGCCGTCGCCGGCCGGGCGGCCTCCATGTGAGCCAGAAGGCTTTCACCCTCCGGCGCGAGCGTGTCGCGGGTCAACCCGGCGACGCCCTGCTCGATCTCCGCGAGCCACCGCATGAGCTGGTCGAGCAGGGCTCGAGCGCCGCCCGCCACTTCGGCCGCGGTGCCCCGCCGGCGGCCGATGCGGTCCAGCTCCAAGCGAAGCCGGATCAGCCGGTCGCCTTCCCGCGCCAAGCGCTCGGCGGTCAACGGGCCGAGAAACGGTCGGAGCTCGGCCAGCAGGCCGCGCTCCAGCTCGTAGCGGTCGCGGAAGTCGTCGTCCAGATAGCGAACGGCCGCCCAGCGGGTCCAGAAATCGGCCGTCGGCTCCATGGCCGGCTCCAGAAAGCAGCGGGCCTCGTGGACCCAGGCATCGTGGACGCCGCGGAGT